>CAYITA010000007.1:0-16810 GCA_964366165.1 Candidatus Woesearchaeota archaeon | reverse complement strand
TGGTGGAAGGATTTTATCTTTTGCTCCGTAAGTTGATTCTGTTATTACTGATTCCACTCTCGGGAAAGAAGTTATTGCGGGGTCTAATAAACGGGATTTTCCGTATTTGTAATCTCCGCTGTAAAGAAGATTGTGCGCACCGTTTCCGATATTAAGATGAATCATTGCTCCACCCAAGCAATGTCCGGAATTGTAAAAAGTTAATCTCACGTCGGGAGTTACGTCAGTTACTTCATTGTAATTCAAGCAAATGCTGTGCTTTACCATTTCTTTAATATCTGTTGAAGAAAATAATGGCTGTGCTGCTTGCTTGTATGCGACGCCGATAAAATCCAATGCGAGAAGAGCTGAGATGTCACGAGTTGGCTGAGTCATGTAAACCGGGCCCTTGTAACCCATTTTATATAAATAAGGAAGTATTCCTGAATGATCCAAATGAGCGTGGCTTATAATTATAGCGTCGAGGTTATTTATATTAAATTCTGGAACATTGAAATAAGGAAATTTATCGCTTCCTTGAGACGCGACATCTATTCCACAATCCAAAAGAACATTTGAAGTTATTGTCTGCAAAAGAAATGCGCTTCTTCCAACCTGTCTTCCGCCACCAAGAACAGTTATTCTAACCCATCCATCGTTTTTTTCTGGATTCCATTCTTCGTAAATTTTTTTTCCGATAGAATTTAAAAATTTTCTTCTGTAATTGTTGTTTGCGTATAAAACCTCGCGGATATTCTCGGTGATTTGCGATTTTATTGCAGGAGAACGCTGTATTTGCGGAATCCATAGAGTTTTATATTTAATCTCGTCGATAATTGAACCTTGCTTTCCAATTACAAGTCCGGGCTTTTTTGCTTCAATAACTACAATGCTTCTGTGAAAATCAAAAATAATATTTGTAATCTCTGCGTCAGAAGGAATTATTTCGAGAATTTCTTTTTTTGTTTTTTCCTGCTCGGGAAGAATTTTTTGGTCTGCTCTTAGTTCTATTCTTTTTTTAATTTCATTTACAATTTCTTTTATCTGTGATTCTCCTTCTCTGAAAAATTTTTCGTTGTCAGTGTAGAGAACAATGTTCGCGCCTTCGAAGTTTGCTTCAGTTATTTTTCCGTGCAACCTATCAGTTATTGTCTTTAAAATGTCCATTAAAAAGAACCCCCTGGTTCTTTTTGAATCTCCTCAAAACAGTGAAGGGTGGCATTTTTTAATTGCCTCCGATGAATGCCACATAAACAACCAAGTTTTATATTTAATTTAATTAATAAATTTTGTTTCATTTTTCAAAATTATTTTTCAATCACTTTATTATTTATATTTTTTAATTCATTTGTAATTATCATTTTCCAACGTCAAAATTAATTTTAAAATTATTTTTTGTCTTTGTATTCAGGAGTGATTTCCTGTTCTACGACTTTTTTTATTCCTTCTTTTGTTATAGTAAAAATATCAATGCCGTAACCGCTTCCAATATCTCTTTGAGTCGAAGATTTTATTGCTTCTTTCGCAAGTTCTACTCCTTCGCTGACAGAAATTCCTTTTTTATATTGTCTTTCCAATAAACCTAAAATATATGGCATTCCTGAACCGAAATTAGCGTCGTAATCTTCAACTTGAATGACACTTCCTGCTGGCTCTATAGAATATAATTCTGTTGTTTCGTCCTCATTAAAACCGCCAAGAAGAAAACCTGCTTGCTGAGGAATCATCGACGGTTGTCTTATGCCTGAATAATTAATATTAGCCAAAAGATTTGCTGCTTGTTTTATTGTTGGACGGCTTTTTGATTTTAATTCTTTAAGTTTAAGTTCTGCCGGAAGAATTTTTGAAACTCTATTTATATCTGAAACCATTCCAGTACCGGAAATTAAAAGATAATTATTAATTTTTTTTGTTTTTTCAGAATTTTTATTTAAAACAATTGTTCCTGCAGTGCTCTGCCTGTCTGAAGCCATTACAACTCCGTCTCTGCAAACTATTCCGAGAATAGTTGTTCCTGTTTTCAAAATTGAATTCTTTAATTCTTGGTCCATTTTTAAAAAGAATCTAATAATTTTATTAGAATTTATGACATCTGAGAGAATTTGAGGTTTATAAATTTTTTGGAACAAAAAATTTGGGGTGAATGAAAAATTCCTGCTCATTTCACGCTCGCAATTTCAACTCGAGCCCGCACTCACACAAATTTTTGAGGCGACACTCGTGCAAACTCTCGGCACGAGTTATTGATAAAAATTTTCTCTCTATAGTAAATGACTTTAATTTTTTTGTTCAGTCATTTACTAAATAGTAAAGGCGCAAAAAAAGAAATTCCAGCGTCCTTTACTATACCACGAAATTGCTCGTCGCAGATTAATAAAATTGAAGTAATCTAAATTCTCTTCAATAATCTAATAATAAAATTTATTTTTTCTTATTATTTGTTTTATTGATATCGAGCGAAGCGAGAGAATTTTTAATAATTAGTTACTAATAAAATTATAAATTATTTTTTACTATAAGGACTATTATGCAATTTTCCTTCGATACATAATTTATGAGTAGTTTCAACTTCATTAAATCTTTTTTCCATGTGAAGCAATCTTTCTATTCCATTCATTATTTTTCCTATTTTATATGCACCACCAAGTCCGGCTAATCCAACACCATAATAAGGAATCATATCAATCCACGTCGGAGAATTAATTACACCCAAAGATTTTAGCAAAGCCCATCCAATAATTATCAAAAGCCCAAGATAAATAAGAATATCCCAAAAACTCAATCCTCTTCTCATATTAAAATTAATTCTGGCATACTTATAAATTTTTTGGAGGGGAAAATTTGAGAAGAATTAAATTGTCGCTTCGCGAGATTAATAAAATTGAAGTAATGAAAGAAACTATTTATTATTATAAATTAACGACGATGTTTTTATATTACTAATTTTTATAATCTCAAAATTCGCTTCGCGAATTTTGCAAATTTGGGGCGGTGGGTGGGAACGCGGTGGAGAAAAAATAAATTATTAATTTTATTCCTCCTCCTTCCTACTCACTCCCTCTTCTTTTTTTAATCTTATAACATTTTCAACAAAGCCCTCAATTTTTTGCTCGTGACTGACAATAATTAATTGCTTGACATTTAATTCCTGCAAAACATCACGCATTTTATCCAACTGTGTTTCGCTGAATCCGTCAGTAGGTTCGTCCAAAATAACCAAGTCTCTTGTTTTTAATTTGCTAATTAAGGAATTTATTACCTGATTTAATGCGAGCCTGTAAGCAAGAGCCACAGCTGTTCGCTCTCCACCAGATAAATATGCGTAATCAATTTCATAATCCTGCTGTTCTACTATCGGTGTGAAATTATCGTCTAACCGAATATTAAATGTATCTGAAACGAGCATTGAAAACCATTCTGCGAATAATTTTGAAAATTCGGATTTTAGTTTTATCATTACATTTTTTTCTATGAAAGTAATTACTGGAGAAAATTTCTGGATTAGCCAATCTTCCAATGAAGAAATATAATTTAATCTTTCTTTAATCTCTTCGGTTTTTCTTATTCTTTCTTTTAATTCGTTAATCTGTCTTGTAAATAAATCTATTTCTTTTTTTAATTCAGCGACTTTTATTTCTGCAAATCGTTCTTCCTGCAATGCGCTGTCCAACTGCTTTTGTTTTTCCTGAAAAATATTATCATATTTTGAAAGTTCAAAAACAGAATTTTTCAGAAGGAAAATATGCTGATTCAGAAGTTCTATATCTTTTTCCAAAGACAAATCAAATTTTTGTATTTGCTCGAGCTGAGATTGTTTTTCTTTTATATTTTGAAATTTAATTTTCATAATAGTCAATTCACGAAGAGATTTTTCATTATTGGAGATATTGTTTTCTATTTCCAAAATATTCTCGGATATTTTTCTTTTTTCAATGCTGAGCTCCCGAATATTTTTTATATTTTCAGAAGTATTGGAATCGAGCTGGTTAATTACGTTTGCTTTGTAATTCGGGTCAACATCTTGCAGACATGTCGGACAAATTTCCAACTGCGAAATTTTTTCCCTTATATTTTCATTATCCTGATTTTTTATATTGAGTGAAGAAATTTTTGAGGTAATATTGAGATTTTGTTCGTTGAGTTCCTGTTTTCTCTGATTTAGGGAAGAAATTTCCTTTTCTAAAATTAAAACTTTAGATTCGTCAAATTTTAATTTTTCAAGCTCAGTTATCTGCATTTTTAACTGCTCTGTAGTTTTTTTATTGCTAATCAAAGAATCGTTTTTTGTAGAAAGCATTATGTTTGTTTTTTCAATTTCTTTTTCAAAATTTCTTTTTTCCTCAATTTTTTTTAATATTTTCTGCTGTTCTTCGTAAATCTGCTTGGTTGAATTTTTTTTCAGCGAGAATTCTTTTTCAGCAGAAATTAAATTATATTTTTTTATTTCAATTTCTTCTTCTTTTTCCATAACAATTAATTTGTCCTGCTCTAAATTATATATCATTCCTTCTTTTGTTCTTTTTTCTTCTCTTAATTTTCCTGCGAATATCGACGCATTCTCGAGTATTCTTTTGTATTTGTCAATTCCAAAAACATATCTTAAAGTGTTTATTCTTGTTTCAGAATCCTGAAGAATTATTTCTTTCATCTCTTCCTGAGGAGTATAGACGGTGAATTTATACAATATATTTTGCTTTTTGGAAAACTCCGGCGGATAAGCCAAAATCTGCAGAATTTTATTTTTTAATTCTGTAACTGCGATTTCTGATTTTTCTCCGTCGATGATGATTGAGCAATAATCCTGGCTCACAGATTTTCCACGTTTTAAATTTCTTTCAATAATTATATCCTTGCCGTCAATTTCAAAATTTATTATGACTGAACCTTCTTTTTTTCCATTTCTCAATAATGCAAATCCTCTTTGTCCTGGCTGTAATCCAAATAAAGCAAATTCAATTGCGAGAAGAATTGATGTTTTTCCAGAACCAATATCTCCAGTCAATAAAGTTGAGCCTTCTTTGAATTCTACCTCGGCATTTTCATAACTTCGGATATTGTTTAAGGTGATTTTTTTTAGTATCATAAAAAAGGAATTATATTAGAGTTTTTAAAAATTATTGTGGAGTTATTTTCCTTATTATTGTGACAATCGTCTTATAACTATCTGCCCATTTCGAATAAGCATTCCAGCCCTGAAAAATTTCAAAAAATTTTTCATAAGATAATTCCCCTCTATTAAATAATTCAATTTTTCTTTTTATGCTTAGAATATTTCTCTTTCTGACAAATTTGAAATAATAAAAAATTCTAAATCCAACAAAATCTATTCCTTCAGAAAGAGAAATTATTTTTGATTTTTCGGAATGCAATTCTAGATTTAATTCTTTGTTCAAAAAATAATTAATTTGTTCTTTCCAAATTTCAAGTTGCTCTTTTGATTTGTGAAGAATTACGAAATCGTCGACATAACGAATATAATATTTTACTTTTAATTTATGTTTTACAAAATAATCTAATTGATTTAGATAAACATTAGCAAAAAATTGTGAAGTTAAATTTCCAAGAGGCATTCCTTTATTTTCTTCAAAATTATTTAATATTAATTTTATTAATTCGAGGACTTTGTCGTCGGTGATTTTCCTTTTTATTATTCTTAGTAAAATTTCTTTATCAACTTCTTGAAAATAATGTTTAATGTCTGCTTTCAGGCAAAATGCTTCTGAATGTAGATTATTAGTGACTTTTCTCTGAAATTTTTCAAATCTTTTTAATGCAAATAGATTTCCTTTTCCAATTCTATTTGCGCAGGAATCATAAATAAATATTTTATCAAAAATAGGTTCAATAACCTGTACTAATGCGTGATGAATAATTCTATCTCTGAATGCAGATTTAGAAATTTTGCGAGTTTTTGGGTCTCGCAAAATAAATGTAATTAGGGGTTTGGGTTTGTAAGTTTGATTTTTTAATTCGTCATATAAAACTTTCAAATTGTAAGCGAGATTTTCTTCAAATTCTTTTACATAAAATTTTTTGGTTTTTCCTTTTCGTGCTTTTTTGTGAGAGAGGATTAAATTTTTTAGAGAAATAATTTCTTCGTAGAGATTTCTTTCCATTTTCCTAACCAGGTTAAGCTATTCGACCATTCTCGTTCGAGTTCTCAAGATTATCATTGTTGGCATTCCAATTGGAATCGCTATTGAGATACGCACGGAATTTAATAGCCAATTAATCAATTCAAAGAGAATAAATTCCCTTCACTGAAATTCCTCGTAAGGAATTTCTGTATTTCATGACTTAAAATAAATTTAAACGATGTGCTAATAAACTGGCGTGTAGCCTAACCATTTTTGTGGTTAGGAATCTTAGAAAGAAGAATCGATTTAAATAATTTTCTAATTAGTTCTAAAATCTTTTAATCTTTTAATTATATTATCTGGTGATGAAACCTGAGATTTTAATTTTTTCGGCGCGACGCCTTCGGCGTCATATCGAACTACCCGACCATCCTCGCTAGAGTCCACAAGATCACCATAGTCGGCACACCAATCGGAACCGCTACTGAGATACGCACGGAACAAATCGTTTTTTCCAACATGATTCCATTTATAATCTTTTAAATTTGGGATATTATCACGAGTTGCAGTTTCATTTAATCTAAATATTAAACCACTTTTTTCATCAGGAACAACTCTTAACTGAGCAAAATTAGGAACTCTTCCAATACCAATATCTATTCCTTTTGTTTTAAAATCAGAATCTAATTTATTTGCTTGGTAGTTATTTCTTTCATAACATTCATGTGGGATTAAAGCTAATCCTGTTTCAACATAAGTATTGGGAAAAGGAGTTTTTTGCTTATTTTGTTCATAAGCTTGTCTTAATTCTTGCAGTGTAATTAGATTTAATCCATCAATATGTTCTTGCATAAATGTAAGAATATAAGGAATTGAACCTTTCAAATCTCCGTCGTCAGCAGGAGTTTTTATTGGATTTAACAATAAATCTAAAATTCTTTCCTGCCATTTTGCCCCAAGTACAAAATTATCTTTTACAAATCTTTCTACTTCATCAGCATAAATTCCCCTTACCTCTGTATCTTTCAAAGTAGATGCAACGCCTTCTACTAAAGGAACTGAAATTATTTTAAATTCTACCATATCTTTTTTAAAAATAAGATATTTATAAATCTTTCTAAATTGTAACTTTTATTTAATAGTTACAATGTTTTGTTTTAAGAAGAAATTTATTGAATTGAAAATTTTCTATTTTTTCATTTTACAAATTAAATATATTTTTCATTTTAAATATTAAAAATTTTTTTAGTTCCCTCTAAAATTTTATTTTCAAAAGTTTCTGTTGTTTCTCCTTCTTGTTTTTCTATATTCAAAGCATCGATTAATTGAGGAATTGTTTTATTGAAATCCGAGGGGTTTTCGTCTGAATAAATTTTTATTGCTTCTTCTTCAATCTCTTCGGAATTTGCTGTTTCTTTTTCCAATTCTAATTCAAATTCTTTTGATTCTAATTCGTGAGTATTTTTCAAAAGAAAATAAGCTCCTTTGGATTTTACAAACTGCTCTATTTTTTGGAAATCAATATCTGAATTTTTTCCTTCGGAAATCTGCCCGCTTACTCTTAATAAAATTATTTTATCTTCTAGATTTCTCTTTCCCAATTCTTCAATTATTTTAATTGTTCCTGTCAGTGCATTGTTTATTTTAATAGCTACTGGCTCTACTTTTTTTAAAATTAATTCTATTTTTTCCGACGAGAATTTTCTCGTTGATGGGAATGTTTCTATTATGTAAAAACTTCCACCACCTAAATCTTCGAGCTCTTGAAAATTATTTGGAAATATTGGGCCGGGGTAAATAAAATTTTCGTACCTGAAGTCAATGTGCAAATGCCCCAGAGCATAATACTCTACTTTTGGAAGCTCCTCTGGTTTTATTGCGTCGACGGGAATCATTCCTTTTGCCTGCTCGAGAGTTGTGTGCAACATTAAAATTTTAAACAAGCCCGGAGAATCATTAAGTTTTATCCTCCTCAAATCCGGAATTTCTAAACTTGATTTTTTTCCAGGATAACCATACAGCGCTATGTTCCCGCAAATTGTCGGGTGCAAAATTAAATTATTTTCCCTTTCTTCAAATTTTTCTACATTAATACAAAAGCCTGCTCTTTCCAAAACATCCAGGAAAGTTTTTCCTGAAACAGAATAATCATGCGAGCCAGCGACAATATAGCACGGAATTCTTGCTTCTTTTAATTTTTTAAATTCAGTGAAAGTTTCTTTTAAAATTTCAATTGAGGGGTATGCGGAATCGAACAAATCTCCGACGATAAGAACAAAATCCAATTTTTTTTTGATGATTATTTCTATTGCTTTTCTAAAAGAATCCAAATTAAGCTGCTGCAATTCCGGCTGTTTCCAACCTCCAAGATGAACATCAGAAATGTGGGCGAAGCGAACCATGAAATAAGAAGCAATTGAGGAATATTTAAAAATTTCTATAGTGAAGAAATTTAAAAAATAAAATATATTGTCACTTAACAAACTTTAAAAACAATATAAAATTATTTATTCAAATGAGGTATAATATTCTTATCGGAGGGCCTGCCGGAACAGGGCCGAATGTTCTTACTCACATATTCGGAGAATCGCTGGTTGAAAAAGGATATTATGTTTTTTATTCAAGAGATTATCAGAGTTTAATTAGGGGCGGGCATAATTTTAATTTAATTACATTCGGCGATGAGCCAGTTTTCAGCAATGATTCACAAATAGATGTTTTAGTCTGCCTTGACGAGAACACAGAAAAAATACATAAAAAAAATTTGAAGAGAGATGGTGTGATATTAAGCGGACAGCACGAAAATATGTTTTTTGCAGGAAGGCTTTTCAAAATTTTTTGCATTGATTTTAAATATTTAGAGAAAAGTTTGAAAAAACTTGAAAAGAGATATGAAGAAAATATTCTGGAAGCCAAAGAGGGATATGAAAAAGAAAAAAAAGAAGTTTGTAGAGTTATTGAAAGAAAATCTGGAAATTATTTTATCAACGGAAATATTGGGATTTCCGAGGGTGCAATAAAATCCGGATTAGATATTTATTATGCATATCCGATGACTCCTGCAACATCGGTTTTGACTGAACTAGCGCAAAAACAAAAAGAAAATAATTTTTTAGTTTTGGAATTGGAAAATGAACTTGCAGTGATTAATGCTGCAATTGGTTCTGCAATAACTGGAGCTAAATCAATGATTGGAACTTCTGGTGGGGGTTTTGATTTGATGACAGAAGCGTTGAGCATGACAGGACAAGCAGAAATTCCGTTGGTGATTTTTCTTTCGCAGAGACCTGGGCCGGGAACAGGAGTTGCAACTTACACTGGGCAGGGTGATTTGCAAATGGCAAGATATTCGGGGCATGGAGAGTTTTCCAGAATGTTGTTGGCTCCAGGAGATCCAATTGAATGCGAAGAATTAACAAATCAAGCATTTTATTTCTCGCAAAAATACAAAATTCCTGCAATTGTTTTATCAGACAAGCATCTCGGAGAAAGTTTTTACACTTTAATCGAGAAAGCAAAAATTTTAAAAGTTAAACAAAATACCAAACTCGAAAGATATAATAGCTACGAAAAAGATGAATTCGGAAGCGCAACAGAAGACGCGAAAATAATTGAAAAAAATGTTATTAGAAGATTGAAAAAGAAAAAAGATATTAAAATAGAATCTTCCAAATTTGAAAGATATAAAATTTACGGAAAAGAAAGCAAAAATGTTGTTGTTTCGTGGGGAAGCACAAAAGGAGCAGTTTTAGATGCTATTAAAAATTTGGATGCTTGTTTTTTGCAGATAAAATATATTGAACCTTTTCCGACAGAAATTAAAAAAATAATTGATGGAAAAAATTTAATTTTGGTTGAGAACAGCGTAACAGGAATGCTTGCAGATATTATTGCTGAAAAAACAGGAATTTTTATCGACGAGAAAAATAAAATTCTTAGATTTGATGGACGTCCGTTTTTTGCTGATGAATTGAAAGAAGAGATTGAAAGGAGAATAAAATGAAAAAAACATTTTACATAATCATTCGAGGACCATTGGGTTGTGGAAAATCTACAATTTCACGACGGCTTGCTAAGGATTTACATGCAAAATATATTTCTGTAGATAGAATTGTCGACGATTCTAGTTTAATTATTAGAGAAAAAGAAAAAGGATATATTTCACAGAAAAATTTTATTCAAGCTAATGAAATTGCAGTAAATAAAATAAGAAATGTTTTAGATTCTGGAAAGTCTGTAGTTTTCGACGGAAATTTTTACTGGAAATCTCAGATAGATGATTTAATTAAAAGATTAGAGCAATACAAACATTATGTTTTCACATTAAAAGCACCATTAGAAGTTTGTATTTCAAGAGATGCTGCAAGAGAAAAAAGTCACGGAAAAGATGCTGCTGAAGCAGTTTATAAAAAATCTACATCATTTAATTGTGGAATTATTATTAATACTAAAAATAAAGATATTAATGAAACTTTAAGGGAAATTGAAAAAAGAATTGGGAGGAGGAGATGACTCGACAAACAAAAAAAATAAAACAATTATTTTTTACAGCATTAATAATGGCTGTTGGACTTTTATTTTTTAAATATCTTCCAATGTATATTTATGGAAAAGATATTTTATTTGATGCGTCTTCGCATATTGTTTGGACAAGTTTTATTTTGTATTTAATCTATCTTTTTATAGAAAAAAATAAAAAATTGAGAATTCCTTATTTTATTTTTTCAGCGATTGTGTTAATAATAATATCCATCCAAAGGATAGTTACAAAACAGCATAATGAAATTGGAATTATGTTGGGGTTGATTATTGCAGTAATTGCTATTGTGATTCCGAGGTGGAAGGAAATAAGGAGGAAAATAAAATGAAAAAAATATATTTAATTCATGGATGGGGAGGCAATTCAGAAAATGAATGGTTTAATTGGTTGAAAAGAGAGTTGAGAGGAAAGGAAATAGAAGTTTTTTCATTTGACATGCCAAACACAAATAATCCGAAAATAGATGAATGGGTAAAATATTTAGAACAAAAAATTCCATTTAATCTGCTGGATGAAGAAACTTATTTTTTAGGGCACAGCATCGGTTGCCAGACAATTATGAGATTCTTGGATAAATTACCAAAGAAAAAAGAAATTGCGGGATGTGTTTTTGTGGCTGGCTGGTTTAATCTGAAAGAGGACTCTTATGAAAACAAAAAAGAAAAAGAAATTGCTCTCCCATGGATTACTAATGAAATGAATTTTGATAGAATTAAAAGACATACAGATAATTTTCTGGCAATTTTTTCAGATGACGACCCGTTTGTTCCTTTAACAGATGCAAAATTATTCAAGGAAAGATTAGGCGCAAAAATAATTTTTAAAAAAGCAGGAGGACATTTTGATACTTTGGAAGAATTTTCAGAAGTTGGAAAAGAAGTGGTGAAATTTGTGAAATGAAAAAAACAGAAATTTTTTGTATTTTAAAAATAGGAAATTTGTAAAATGAAATTAGAAACAAAAAGATTGATATTAAGAGAACCAAAAAAAAGCGATTGGGAAGATATGGTCGAAGGTGCTAAAGAATTAGATGTTTCTAAAAATTTAGGACTAATGCCACACCCATATACAAAAAAGGACGCTGAAGAATGGATTAATATTGTGAAAGAAAAATGGAAGAAAAAAGAAAAAGATGATTATGAATTTTTTATTGAATTAAAATCAGAAAGAAAATATATTGGAGGCATCGCATTGCATATAGATTTAAGAAATAAAGTTGGAAAAACTGGCTCGTGGTTAATAAAAAATATTGGAGAAAAGGTTATATTACAGAGGCTAAAATACCTATTATCGATTTTGCATTTAATAAATTAAAATTAAGAAAAATTGAAAGCGAAGTTTTTAGAAAAAATATTGCTTCTAATGAAGTTCAAAAAAATACGGGATATAAACTTGAAGGAATAAAAAGAAAAAGTCAGATTTGCAAGGCAACAGGAAAAATTCATGATGTAAATATTTATGGAATGATGAAATCTGAATGGATAAAATCAAGAAAAAGATTGATTAAGCAATTAAATAAGAAAATAAAAAATTTATAAAATGACTAAAAATATTTCAACTTCAACAATACCGACATGGTGTCCGGGATGTTTTAATTTTCAGATACTTGCTGGTGTGAAAAAAGTTTTGCGGGAATATTCCCTGAAAAATGAAACTGCAATTGTAACTGGAATTGGCTGTCATGCTAAAATTTTTGATTATATTAATCTGCCTGGAATAAATACTCTTCACGGAAGAGTTTTGCCGACGTGTCTTGGAATGAAAATCGCAAATCCAAAATTAAGTGTGATTGGTTTTTCTGGAGATGGTGACGCTTACGCTGAAGGAATGGAGCACACAATTCATGCTTCAAGATATAATTCAAATTACAAATATTTTGTCTTTAATAATCAGGTTTTTGCGCTGACTGTCGGGCAGCCAACACCGACGACAGAAATTGGTTTCAAAGACAAGACAACTCCTTTCGGAGTTAAAACTCAGCCAATAAATCCAATAAAATTAATGCTTGCTTCTGGCTGTGGTTTTGTGGCAAGAGTTTTCGCAGATGTCTCACAAGTTGAAAATGTTTTGAAAGAAGCGCTTAAGCATAAAAGTTTTGCGTTTATTGAAGTTTTGCAACCGTGCTTGATTTTTCATCCAGATATAGGATTAAAAGAAAAAACTTATGATTTGCAAAAGCAAGGGCATGATAAAAATAATTTTGACGAAGCCTGGAAAAAAGCAGGAGAATTTGATTACAACAAAATTAATGAAAAGACAAAAATTCCGCTGGGAATTTTTTACCAAAAAGAAAAACCTGTTTTTGAAGAAGAAATTAGAAAGAAGGATTAGGAAATATAGTTGAGCAAAAAATGCCTGCTCCTTCTTCGCAGAATTTCTTATTAAAATTCCATACGTCCACACAAATGTATGGCCCGAGGACATATGTCCTAGGCAAAACCGAAAATTAGTTCTCACCTCTGCTCGCGACTTCGCACGAGTTATTTATTTTTTATTTTGTCTCTACCACAAAATCGCTCGGTTCGAAAAATTAATTTAACTTCGAAATCGCATAACTGCAGATTTCTCCGTCGAGAATTGAAGTAAGCCGATAAAATTTTATCGCATTATTTATATCTTCAAAAATTTTTCCTTGTCGCAAGACTGGAAAAATTTTATCAATCTTTGCGAAGCAAGTAAATTTCACACATAAAAATGGTAGGACATATGTCTGTGGGCTACACATACGTCCACACAATAAATAAATTTATATACTATGTAGACGTATAAAAACTATGCCTTACACAGAGATAAAAGAAAAAAATGGAAAAAAGTATTATTATAGAGTTAAATCTGTAAGAAAAGGAGATAAGGTTAACAAGGAAAGGATTTATCTGGGAGTTAATTTGAGTAAAAAAGAAATTTCAGAAAAAGAAATAGAAGCCGACAAGGAATTAATTTATCTAAATAATTTATTAACTGAAAAAGAAATAAAAGAATTAGAAAGGATAAAGGAAAAATATAAAAGACAACCAAAAGAAAATTTTGAAAATAGATACGAAGTTTTTACTTCTAATTTTACTTATAATTCTACTGCGATTGAAGGAAATACTTTCACATTGCAGGAAACAGCGCAATTATTATTTGAAAGCGTAACTCCAAGAAAATCAATGAGAGAAATAAATGAGATTCTAAATCATAAAAAAGCATTTGATTTTATTTTAAATTATAATGGCGATATAACTAAAGAATTTATCTGTGATTTGCATAAAATTGTTGTCCAAGATACTCTAAAAAATGAATTAAAAAATCAGATTGGGTGTTTTAGGAATCTGCAAGTTTATATAAAAGGAACAAATTGGATTCCTCCAAAATCCAAAGATGTTCCAAGAGAAATAAAATCACTTTTATTCTGGTACTCTAAAAATAAAAAAAAATTGCACCCCTTGATTGTTTCCGCATATTTTCATGCAGGATTTGAGACAATTCACCCTTTTATCGACGGAAATGGCAGAACCGGAAGATTATTGATGAACTTTATCTTACATAAAAATAATATCCCTATGATAAATATTCCAAATTCAATTAGATACAAATATTATAAATCATTAGAATCTGCACAAATTAAGGGAGATTTAAGACCCTTAATTGAGTTATTATTTGATATTTTAAAAGATAGTAAAGTTTTGTTTTAGAATAAATTTCTATTTTCAAAGAAGAAATTAGGGGAAAATAAAAATTAATCCCAACGCCTTAGTAATAAAGATGCAGCATCTTCTCAGGGAATAAAACGTTTTAAATATTCTAAAGAATATCCTCCCTCTCGTGTGAGCAGGTCAATTTTAATCTCATGATGGTAGGAACAATAATTAACATGCCAATCCCAACAGTCTTTAGCATATTCTAAACTTTTAGATTCTAAGCTATTACAACATTTAACTATTTCTTCAAATTCTTTAAATCTTCTTCTCATATATATTATTGTAGCGGGGTAATTTACTCCTCTATTAAGAATTTCTTGTTCTAAATGTCTTTTAAAATTCTCACCATCTATTTGTTCTTTTTGAAGAAGAGCATTTGCATCAAGCAAAAAATTTATTACTAACTTTACCTGGTCGCTTGTATATGGGCGAGTAGATAAATTGTGGAATAAAAATTTTAGACTCATAAATTTAGGATTAATTGAATGACTAATAAATCTATGTGGTAGCTTTAGCAACCAATTTAATAAAATTTATAAATGGTATAAATGATTAATTTATATGAATGCCGAATATGTTCAAATATTGCAATATTTAGGATTAAGAGGAACAGAGTCAAGAGTATATCTTACTCTTTTAGAAATAGGTAAATCTCTTGCAGGAACAATTGCAAATAGGTCTCATTTACATAGGAGAAATACCTATGATGCATTAGAACAACTTCTTCAGAAAGGAATTGTTTCTTATATAATTTCAAACAATAAAAAATATTGGATGGCAGTTAATCCAAAAAAGATATTAACTTTATTAAAAGAAAATGAAAATTTAATTTCCTCAATTCTTCCTAATTTAATTTCAATGTTCAATTCAACAAAACCAAAACAAATAGTGGAAATATTTGAGGGACTTGGCGGGATGAAAACTTTTTTCGATGATATGTCAGATTCAAAAGAAGATATAATAATGTTATTTGCAACTGGAAAAGCCTATAAAAAACTTCCATTATATATGAAACAGTGGGATAAAAAGATAAATTATTCAAAAGTAAAGATAAAAGTATTATTAAATTCAGATGCATATAAAAGTCCTTATGAAAATTATAAGGGTGGTGAAATAAAAACTCTTTCAAAACATTTTTCTACTCCCACACAAATTTTTATTTATGGAAATAAATCCGCTGTTGCTATTTGGTCCGAAGAGCCTATAGCGATACTTATATCAAGTAAAGAAATTACTGAAGGATTTAAAAAATATTTTTGGTTTTTATGGAAAATTGCAAAGAATAAAGAATGAAAGTCATTTCTCAAAAAATGCTCTCTCATTTCATTCGCTCGAGGTTGGTAAAAATTGAAGTAGTGAAAGAAACTACTTTTTATTATAATTTATTTAGTTATCGACGAGGATTTAGATTATTTTTTTTAAAAAATATCGAGTAACTTGTTGCGAACAATTTTTAATAAAAAGATTCATTTCTCAAAGAATAATTTCTCCAGTAATTTTTTCTTTTGATTCTAAAACATCATTTTCAATATCTTTAATATTATCTTCCCCAAGCTCTTCTTTATTTTCTGGTCCACCACCAGGTCCTCCCATTGTCATAAAAAACATTTTTAGAAAAGGTTTAATATCTTCTTCTGAATCTGCTGGATAATATTTTGCAGAATTTATTATGCTTCTCAGTTTAAACCACATTTTAACCCCGCTAACAACTTCTTTTACTTTCTGTACAGGTTGGAATTTTTTGTCCCAGGGCGGAGATTCTATTTGTGCTCCTCTCATCTCTTTTTCCATACTATAAATCATTTCATAAATTTGTTTAAAATCTATTTCAACTTTTGCATCTTCTGATGGAGCTTCTTCAGGCAGCATCGGTTTTATATTTATTAAATCTTCCTCGTTAATTTGAGCATAGAAATTAAATACAATTTCTCCTGTTTCAAAATCTTTAAATTGAATAAGTGCGTCAAAATTGCCTCCATATTTTTGGCTTAATTTTTGAATTTTTTCCATTTCTCCTTTATCTCCTCTTATTTCTTGTTTTTCCTGTGAAGTAAATCCCTCTTCATTTTTTCTTTCCATTTTTTCTTCTGGAGAGCCTGGAAACTCGTGATTTTTCATTGATTGTTTCATCTCAAATATCATAAATTCTTTTGGAGGAAAAACCCATGCTTTCATATAAGGAGAAATAACTTGTACTTCTTTATCCATACCAGGCAATTTTACTGTTTTTATTTCCTCCCAAAACTCTACACTTCCATATTCTGTATCATATTTTACATTAATTAGATTAATATTTGATAGTTCATCAATTCCAAGGCATTGCATCCTATATGCCATTTCTCTAGAATTATCAACATCTTTCCAATAAAGTTCAAAAATTCCAGATACAGATTGTTCCCAGTTTTCTGCAGAATTAGCTAGATATTTTTCAAAAAACCATGCAACAAATTCTTGATTAAAACTTTTTTCAAACTCTTGCCTTTGTTTTTTTAAATTTTCAAAATCATATTTACACCAATCAGCTTGTCCTCCTG
>CAYITA010000006.1:14396-18343 GCA_964366165.1 Candidatus Woesearchaeota archaeon | reverse complement strand
AAACAAATATTATATTCTAAATGCGATTTTCAGCGGAGGCCGAACGACTTCGTGGTAGAGAGAAAATAAAATATCAATAACTCGTGCGAAGTCGCGAGTTTAAAAAAATCGCCCAACCGCAATAAAAAGGGAAAATCAAAAACTTAAAAAATTACAGAAAAATTTTTTAAGTCCCAGAAATTATGAATTTCTGAGAAAACCGCGAGGTTGTTTTTAATATGGAAAAAGAACAAATTGAGAGGATTAAAAGACAATTGATTTCCCAGATAAAATCAAAATTTCCCGAGGACAAAAAAGATTCTGCGATTTCCCAGATAGAATCAATGAATGAAGAACAGCTCGAGCAATTTTTAATTGAAAATAACTTGGTAAAAGATTCTGCCGGAATTGGAACAACGCCTCCAATTCAACCACAAAAAACACAGCAGTGTATTTTTTGCTCAATAGCAGACAACAGCATTCAAAGTTACAATATAGATGAAAACAAAGACTCAGTCGCAGTTCTCGAGATAAATCCAATATCAAAAGGGCATGTGCTGATAATTCCAAAAAAACACATCAGCAATCACGAAAAAATGCCTTCATCAATTTTTTCCTTAGGGAAAAAAATTTCAAAAAAAATAAAAACAAAATTAAAACCAAAAGAAATCAAATTGGAAATTTCAAGTTTTATGAATCACATTGTTTTGAATGTTCTTCCAATTTATGAAAATGAAACTCTCAACTCCAAAAGAAAACAGGAACCGCCGGAGGAGTTGGAAAATTTAAAAAAAATTTTAGAAAACAAGCCCGCAGAAAAAAAGAAAAAAACCATCAAAATAAAAGAAGAAAAACTCTGGCTTCCGAGAAGAATACCTTAAATTTATTTATAAGATCACTCGCTTCGCTCGATATTAATTTTGATAAGTAATAGAAGAAACTACTTTTATAATGTCAGGTCGAATTTACATTACTTTTATTTTCACATCAATCTGCGAACTTGTGAGCAGGTATCTTCTAAAACCCAATCCCCCTAAAAAACCAGAAATAAATTAAAATAACAAAACTAAAAAAGAAAACCGGAATAAATGGTATTCCCTGCCTGACAAAAACATATTTTTTATTTTTTCTAAGCAATTTTATTTCTTTCATACTTAATCCTCCCCAAGTCGCTTTAATTATTTTATTTTTGGAAATTTTCACATCCTTATACAACCAGTCGCCTTCTGTTAATTCCCGGGGATTTAATTTTTTAATCATGCAAGATTCATCAACAGCTTTCGCATAAATGAAAATATAAGGAGTAATAAAAATGAAAATTCCAAGTATGAAAAACAATTCATAAAAAAACCCCAAAATTATTAAAATTAAGCCGAGAATAACAGCCATAAAAAATATTTTTTTATTTTCGCTGAATTGTTTTTTTATTTCTTTTTTAAATTCTCTCTTATTATTAAACATTAGAAAAAAACTCCACGACAATCCATAAATCATTCCAACAAATAAAAATATCAAAAACCAGACACTAAAAATTTTCACATTAATAAAAAAACTCTCGCTAAAAGGAAGTATCGAACCCATTGCAATCATTAATTTCGCATCTCCTCCTGCAAACAATCTCGCATAATAAAACAAATTTCCAAGAATAAAAAAAATGCCAAAACCTATAATTCCTTGATAAAAAAAAGAAAAATTGCTCGCTTCAAAAAGGGAGTAAAAAAATCTGAATCCCAGCGCAAAAATTATAAGAGAAAAACTCAGCCAATTCGGAATCTCCCGAATTTTCAAATCCCGAACACTCGCGACGCTGATAAAGATTCCTGCAAGAATTAATAAAAATATCACCTCAAACATGAACTAATTTGGAAAAGAGAATTTAAAAATATTAGTAAAGGGGATGCTCTACTCGCGACTTCGCTGCGAATCAAGGGCGACGCTGAAACTCGCGAAATCGCTCGGCTTCGCTCGTATGGATATTTTTAAGTAATTAAAAAACAACGATTATTTTCAGATTATCGACGAGTTTTCACATTACCAATTTTCCCACACTAATTGTATGTTCCAAAATTTTTCCGAAGGAAAAATTCCATCAATTCTGAAATATTCCAAATATCAGATAGATTTTTATAGAATTAAAATTTATAGAAGTATGGAATATTTTCAGAAAGATAGAAAAATAAAAACAAACCGAATTCTAAGCGAATTAGATAAATTTGTTTTGGAATTTATTCAGATTTTGGAAAAATATGCAGATTATGTAATAATATCCGGATATGTATCAATTCTTTTAGGAAGAACCAGAACAACAGAAGATATAGACGTATTCATAAAAAAAATTTCTTTCGAACAGTTTTCAGAATTATATCAAGAACTTGAAGAAAAAAATTTTTGGTGTATAAATGCCGAAGACAAAAAAGAAATATTTAATTATTTAAAAGATGGGTTGGCAGTAAGATTTGCAAAAAAAAATAATTCAATCCCTAATTTTGAAGTGAAATTTCCTAAAGATAAATTAGATGAAATGTCTTTTGAAGATTCTATTCAGGTAATCACTAAAAAAGGTGTTTTGAAAATTTCTTCCCTGGAACGGCACATAGCATTCAAAGAATTTTATTTGGGCTCTGAAAAAGATATAGAAGATGCGAAACATATTGAGGAATTATTTAAAGAAAAAATTGATTTCAATAAAATTAATAAAATAAAAGAGCTTATTAAAGAAAGGAAAAACAAAAATGAACAACACTAAAAGAATTTTTATGAAACCAGGAAAAACAAATCAAGAAGACAGACTAAACTTTATAAAATATTGGGTGAAATACATTAAAACACATTCAGATGAGGAATGGAGTGCGCAACAGAATATTCTAATTAATTCGCAATTCAAAAAATAAATAATTTGAAAAATAAAAATAATCGATAAGTAATCTAATGGAAATCTACTGGATTAAAATCTATTTTCATTAATCTACGTTTTCTTTTGTAAAATTGCTCGCAACTTCGTTGCTCATATTT
The DNA here is from genome assembly GCA_964366165.1 of Candidatus Woesearchaeota archaeon. Classification (GTDB taxonomy): domain Archaea; phylum Nanobdellota; class Nanobdellia; order Pacearchaeales; family GW2011-AR1; genus CAYITA01. Next base: position 15,352 of record CAYITA010000006.1, on the reverse strand, counting down.
TCTTGAATACGAAATCGCCTTTCGGCAGAATTTTCCGTCGGGAATTTAAGTAAGTGGATAAAAATTTTATGGATAAATAATGTTACTAATAATAAATTTAATTATCAACTCTAAGTAACCAGAAAAAGATATTTTCTCGCACTACTTATATTTTCTAAAAATTTTTCCGAAGGAAAAATTCCATCAATCTCGAGGCGAAGCCGAGTATCCCTCATTTCACTTCAATATTCATGCTTCTTTTTCCGCCGCCTTTTTTATAAGGATATTTTTTGTTTTCCTTTCTCTTGTATCTTTTTTTATTTCGCCTTTCAGCATCTGCATGAGCCATGTTAATTATAATAAAGAATTATTTAAAAATCCTTCTGGATTTTTAACTCAATTCAAATTTTACAATTTGAAGATTTAAAAAAGTTTGGGGAGAAAATTAATTAATTAAATTGCGCTCCTATCGTCGCGCTATTGAAGAATTAAGTAATAGAAAATCTGCAAATGAAATAAGTAATATCATTTAAACATCAGATATAGGTTAAATTTTAAAAACAGATAATTAATAAATATTAATCCGCAGATTACATCTCAAATTTCTCGTCGATATAAATTAAGTTCTATAAATTATTCTAAAAAATATTTTTTACTTATTTACAGCAAACTTCTGGTGAAGTAATATCACTGAATGTTCCCTGAATTTGTGTTTTTTGTGAAGCAACACAACCTTCTAAATTAGAAAATTTCTCTCCTTCACTTTCTACACAAGTTTTCAAAGGCGGAACAGTTTTACATCCCACACCATTAACAACATGTTTATCTTTTAGAGTATTCCATTTATTTTTTATACAATAATTTTTTATAGCATCTGCCCCGCAATCAAAACCAGTTACATCAACATCTTCTTTTGCGAGATTTGCTTGAACCGCTGTATGTTCACAATTAGCATATTGTTTAATGTCATTAATACT
>CAYITA010000006.1:0-14296 GCA_964366165.1 Candidatus Woesearchaeota archaeon | reverse complement strand
GAATTCTTTATTTTTAAATCTTTTTAATTTGAAGGTTTGTTTTGTCTTAGGAAAAATGAAAAATTTGCTCGCAATCTTGTTGTTCAAATTGATATTTACTCCGAAATCGACGCTGCCAGATTTCTTCGTTGAAAAATATAGATAAATGATAAAGAAATTTTTTTCACACTACTTTTATCTCCCAACATCAATCGCGAGCGAACCAAATAAACATAAATACATTGTTACGAATGTCATAAATCTACGCATTAATTTCAAACCCCAATAAAATCAAACTCAATTTTCCTGAATTCTGAATCAATTAAAAATTGTTTTTTTGAACTAAGGTGAATATAATTTATTCCCGAATCGCTGTCTTTCAATTCGACGCTGTTAAAATAAAATAAATTTTCAAAATAGCATTTTCCCTTGTCTGTTGCTTTAACACAAACATCTTTTGCTTTTTTCAAATCTTCAAAACTATCAACGCCAAAATCATTAGAATTAAGTTCAACAATAATTTTCGGATTATAATAAATTATCAAACTTTCAGATTTTTCTTCAGTCTCCCAGCCGTCAATTTCAATTTTAACCTCATTGTTATTATAACTAATCTTTGAATTTCCAATTTTTTCTTTTAATAATTTCAAATAATCTTCTTCAAATTCATATTTATTAAATTCTTCCAAAAAATTCTTTTTGAACTCTTCAGAAAATTTTTCATTTAATCTGGAATTGAGCTCCCCGAATTCAAAATAATTAAAGTTGGTCTTAGGATTTTCAATATACTCTCCATTCTTAATAAAATTAGAATAAGTTTTAATAAACGCATTTTTCCCTGATTCTCTAATATAAAATTCAGCTATTTGTTCTCTGGCTAAAATCAATTCAGTCAAAGAAGCATCTGAAATTCTCGCGTTGATTTTTCCAGATGTCGTCGCAAAACTATAAAGTGCATAACTGACAGTAGTTAAAACCATCAGAACTAAAAGCACTGTTGCAATTAAACCAACTCCTTTTTTATTTCGTTGAATTCCGATAGAGTTTAGGGAACATTTATTTTTTTTCATCTTCAAATTTTCCTGATTTCCATGATGTAAAAAATTTCCTATTTTTTTCATTTTAAATTTCATAAAATAATTTAATTTCAATTTTATCATATTGAACTCCGACGGAGTTTAATGCCCCTGAAAATTGCGAAGCAATTTTCTTGTTTCCGGCTAATAAAAAAACCTCTGATTCAGAGCAGGGCACCTTATATGACACTCTCTCAGACTCTCTTATGCAAATATTCTTCATTCCTGTGCGAATTTTTTCATCTCCATTGACTAAAATAACAATTTGGTAATTCATCGATTTATCCTTAAAAAAATTATCAATTTCTTTTTTTATTTTTTCCTTGAAATTTTCTTCAAGAGAATTATCTTTATTTGATTTCCATTCAATAATCAAATCTCTAATTGTCTGTCGTTTCTTTAACTCATCAGTTAAAGGGGAATTCAACATCGTTATCAATTCATTCTGCCCTCTTAAAACCGCAAAATTCTTATTCATTAAAATTTCATTTTCTCCTCCTGAAATTTTTCTTATTCCAAGATAACCGAAAGTTAATCCCAAAAAAATAAGCATTATAATAAATATTAGAAAAATCGCTCCAAACCAAATTATTGTTTCTGGAGCATCTCCTTTTTTATTTTTCATATTTTCACCATAGCTAATTTAATTCCATTATTATTCGACGCGGTTAAAATTTTCATGTAGCCTTTTTTAATTTCTCCTTTCTCAAAATAAAAAAAATTAATTTTCCCCCCTTTATTGTCAAAGCACTTGGGATAATATTTCGCTTCAATTTTTTCATCATTCAGAACAATCTCGCATTCTTTTCTAATCTTCCCGGATTCGCTTGTTAAAGAATTTCTTAATTTTAAATCAGGTTCATTAAAAAACTGAATATAAAAATAAAAATTTTCCCCACTAAAGGTATAACTATCCAAACTGCATTTTTCAAAAATATTAAAATTCTCGTCTAAAACTTCGTCCAGTAAAAGTCCGTTTTGCACAAGGCAGTCGCTTATTTTAAAATAAAGATAATTCGCTTCTGTTTTCCTTACATCTACATCTGCAGAATAAAAAAATAAAACTCCGACGCTGATTCCAGTTCCCACACCAACAAGCACAGCAAACCAAAAAAAAGAAAGAACTTCTACTCCTTTTTTATTTTTTAGATTACACATTTACGCTCTCCTTTAATTTATTATAAATGAATAAAACTTCTTCAACATAAAAATCCTGATTAGGATAATTTGGATTGCATCCCCATCCATTATATCCTCGCAAAGCAGCGTTCCATCCAGAATAATATTTTGTTTTGTATTCTTCACTGCACGCCCCCGCAAAAGTTTTTCCGTCTTTATAAATTTCATATTTTTCACGAAGTTCTTTTGCACCTTCGTCAATATTTGTTTTCGCATCCATATAATTATTTATTTTCCCAGATATTTGCATTAAACCGCAATATCCCTTTTCATTGCATTTCCAATTTTCACACGACGATTCCTGAATCATTATTGCCAATAAAATCAAAGCATCGTCGATTTTATTATTTGTAGATGCCTCAAAAATATATTTCGCATAATTCACACACTCCTCTCCGCACGAACATCTTCTATTCCCAATATTATTTTCTTTGGCAAATAAAATTGCTTTCTCAACATCTGTCTGCTCTCGTGAAACAAAATTAAATTCATATTTTTTATCAGAATAATCTTGAACAATAGCAGTTAATCTGTCTCTATTTTTTTCTTGTTCATTTTTATCTCTTACATTAATAACAAGATATTCTCCTTCAATTTTAGGGGGGTCGAAGCCATAATTTGTAAAATAAGATGTTTCATAACCTCCGCGATTAGCCAGTCTGACTTTTACTTTATTTTTCTCGTCGTCAATTGTCACAATATTTTTTATATCCCATTCATTTTTTTTTGCAATTTCATTTCCTTCTGTTAAATTAACATAGATTGTCATTCCTGGTTTTGCAGAATCCATTAAAATTGAAATCTGTTTTGCATAAGCCTGTTCGTAAATAAATGCTCCGGTGGATTGCTTGTAAATAAACAATAGCAAAATTGAAAAAAATAAAATATTCAAAACTAAAAAAACAACAGGAGAATCGACAAGTGTCTCTCCCTCTGCCTTTTTATTCAACAAAAACCTCTTTATCATTTTTAAAATTTCCTATTTTGAAAAGACAGAAAATTTCTATTTTCTGTATCAATTATAAAGAAAAAACAAAGTTATAAATTTAACGAGATGTTTGCTTCGCAAAATTGATGCGGGAATATAAGTAATGCTAAAACACACGATGATAATAAATTAATCAGTATTTTCCTCAATTACTAATTTTTTCTACATCAATAAACAACGAGCAATTTTGTGGTAGAGACAAAAAATTAATTATAATAACTCGTGCGAAATTGCGAGAAGAGGTTTTGTCAATTTCTCACGGAATATTTTCAAAAGAATCGCATCCTATTTTTTGGAATTCTTGAGGATCATAATCTGCTAATACAATTCCCGCTGCAGAATCTCCTTCAAAACTACTTATCGTCGTCTGCAAACTATTTCCCGCAACCCCTCCAATAACTCCACCAGCAATTCCACTGACGACAAAACCAATTCCACCACCAACAGCAGTTCCAACTACTGGAATTGGAATAACAATGCTTCCTATAACTGCTCCAATAGGTGCTCCTACAGATTTTCCAATAAGTGCTCCGATAATTGTTCCAACACCAATTCCAAACCACGCTCCGATACGAGTTTTTTGAATCTCAATATACACAATTGCTTTTGGATTTTGAGAATATAATTTATCTATGTCGCTTAATTTTTTTCCTTTTTCAATAAACAAATTATTTGCATTACTTCTTGTTAAATATTCCCAATAAGTTTTATTTGTATTCGGAACAAGATGCGACATCAAATAATAAGTCATTCCATCAACTTTTTCATTTTTAGTTTTTACATCACTTTCAAAATCTGCAATAGAACAAATAACACATTCTGTATCGCTGGTAAAAGTTCCTCTATTAAATAGTAATAATTTTCCCTCACCCATCATATTCCAGCAGTCAGCCATTTCCCTCGCTATCATCATTTTAATTTGTGTTTTTTGTTTTTCCAAATCACTGCTCACTCTAATTGTATCAAATTTTTCCCCTAAATAATCTTCGCTGCATTCTCCTTTTTTAATTAAATTATCGCTGAAACATATTTTTCTTGTCTTGCATTTCAATGGAGAAAGAGATTTTGTATCAGCAAAAAGATAATCAGGAAGAGTTCCTCGAATCACAACACTTTCATGGCAAACTCCTCTGTCAACATTTTCTGCCCAGCCTATTCGCGATATAAAACCAAATATAATTACTAATCCTGCGACAATTAAAATAATTGTTATTAATTGCGTGGATGTTAATCCTCCTTTTTTCATTGAACTCCGACGGAGTTTAATGCCACTGAAAATCTCTTTGAGATTTTCTTGTATCCAACTCGTAGCCAGACGCCGTATCGCGTGAGAGTTGGAGAGGCAAATTTTAATTTCTTTTGATTTCATATCCCTGTTAAAACCTCCAATGCCTTGTAAATAGCATACATCAAACCAACAAACAGCAAAATCAAAATTATTTTCTCAACAATAAATTTTAAATCACCTTTTTTTTCCATGATATTATATATTTTTTAAGTCCCTTCCTCATTTGTCTCAATTAATATATCACTTCCATCTTTCTCAGCTTCAATAATCAATCTAATTTCGTCTTTATCTTTAATATTTTCTTTTTTAATCAAAAGATGTTCGCCATTTTTAACTAAACTATCAATTGAAATGGGATTAATTCTGGGTTGATAAAAACGACGATTATTGACAGAAATTTCTTTCTCATTAATTTCTATACAATAACCATTTTTTTCGCATAATTCATAAACCTGACTAAATTCGAGAATAGATTCATCGAGGTTGCATAAGCATAAACAATTTTTTAACTGGCTACATTCATTAGGCACTCGCATATTTTCTCCGGAAAATCCAACCACCTCCCATCCCGACGGAGAAAGCAAAACAAATTGAGTTGTCCCTCCTTCTTCTAAACTATTTATTGTTCTCTCTAAATCTTCAAGATTTGCTTTTGCCTGCTGAGCTCCTGTCTTCTGCGTAAAAATTCCCGCAAGACTAACTCCAGTATAAAACAAAAGAATCAAACAAACCACAGCAATAACCATTTTCACAGCATTTGAAATTAAAATTCCTTTTTTGTTCATTTTATTATCTCCAAATCAATTTTAGTTTGTTCTTTATTTATTAATCTTCCCTGATTATCTTCACACGTCGATATTGCATAATATTCTCCAGGTTGAAGATTTTTAATAACATAACTAACAAAATTTCTATCTTTTTTTTCTATAGAAATTTCCTCAATTTTTTCATCTCCTGACAATATTTTCCACCAAGCTGTTCTCCTAAATAAATCGGTTTGAATATTATTTTCACATCCTGCATGATTAACAACAAGATAAATATCTAATTTTTTTTGTGGCGGGCCAACAATCTTAATAAATTTCTCGTTAGATTTATAATAAAAACCTAAACTAATAATTTCAGGAGAAATAATTTTAATAAAATTTGAATATTCTTTTCCTATTTCTTTTTCAAGAGAATCCAAACAAACAACTTCTATTCTCAACAAATGATTTGAATCTATAAAACCAGGACCAAATTTATTCCTATCATTTTTAAGATAATTTTCTATACTAATAATTTCTTTTTCCAAAACTGAATCTGCAGGTTTAATTTCCAGTAATTCCTTAAAAACAAATGCCCCCTGAACATTTGAAACAACTATGGGAGTTATTTTATAATTCACGCATTTTCTCTCGCCTTTATCTATACTCAAATAAATATTATCCAAAAAAGTAATGCTTTGGGTAATCTTGCCTTTCTCGTCGACAATTTCAACTAAAAAAGGTTTTGTTGTCTCCGGAACAACTTCAACATCAACAACTTTGTCAGCGTCAATTTCCTTGTCTTCTTGATTTCCTCCATTTCCTCTATAATCTGGAATAAACCCAAAATATTTTAAAATATCTGCCCTGAAAATAAGAATCAGCACTGCTGCAACAATCAAAAAAGCTATAACAATTACAACTGGCTTATCAGCCACAAGATTTCCTTTTTTATTTTTCATAATTCATCTTCCAAATCTAAACATATTTTTTATATATTCAATTGCATTAATTCCCTTATCTTTCAAAATAAAAAAAGCAGCCAGCATAATCGCAAGAATAATTAATGCAATTAACCAACCAGGAATTCCCTCATCCCCAAATTCTATATCACCTTTTTTATTCATAAATCTAAAAGAAAAATAGAATTAATAAATTTAACTAAAAATTTAATTTTCTAATTTGCTGACTTTGTCAGATATTGATAAAAGATATAAGTAGTGCGAAAAAATATTTTATAATAACAATAAACCTATTTGATTAAATTATCGACGAGAATTTAGATTACTTAAATAATATTAATCGAGCAACTTGTTGCGAGCAAAATCTTCCCAACCAAACATATTTATATTCTAAAAAACTATAAAATTTATGAAATCCTTAATTAAAAAAATACTAACCCCTGTAGCATTAGCATCATCTTTATTTTTTTCTTCTCCTATTGGTGCTCAACAAATTTCTCAACCTCCAAAAAGACAAGTTTTGGAAAGAATTGTAAAAACAGAAATAATTGCTCCGGAAATTGAATGGGAGAGAAGTTTTGGGGGAAATTCAATAACTAAAACAAAAGATAATAATTATTTTCTTACTAAAAGTTTTCTTAGTGGAACTGGTTGGGTAAGCTTAACCAATAAAATAAATTCCAAAGGAGATATAATATCGACGAATACAGAAAATTGCGCATACATTAATCAAATTATTGAAGCTAATAATGGAGATATGCTTTTTGTTGGATTGACAGCTGAATCTCCTAACAGGGCATATTTAGGTAGAAGAAATAATTCAGGAGTAAAATCAAAAAAATTTTCAGAATCTTACTATAATTTTCATGGAACCTCACTTTTAGAAACAAACAATGGTGATATTTTATTTGTTGGAACATTATTTGGAGGTAGTGGAAATAGTTTTTATACTGATGCTTTTTTAATACAAACAGATAAAGACTTAAACGAAAAAAAAAGAATTTACTATGATTACAAAGGTGATGGAGAAGAATATGGTGCAAAAATTAAAAAAACAAAAGATGGGGGATATGTATTTTTAATTGGACAGGCAACAATGAGAGAAGGTTTCAGTGGTCATTATATTTGGCTGCAAAAATTATACTCTTCCTTAAATACCGAATGGGAAAAATTTTATGGAGGAACTTTTGAAAAGGGATACAATATTGAACAAGTTTCAGACAGTGGTTATGTAATTGTAGGAGAAAATGGTTCTATACGTAATCAGGGTTTATTCATAAAAACAGATTCTTTGGGAAATAAAATATCTGAAAAAATACTTAGCTCTATGAAAATTGCAAAAGATATTCGAGAAACTCCAGATAGTTATTTTATAGCAGGAAAAGGAACACCAATAATTACAAATAAAGAAATGACTTTTATTCAAGAAGTAAATTTAGGTCGTTTTACAGATATCGAAGATATTGATGGCAGTTATTTAGAAGGGCTTATTGTTTGTGAAGCTAATGACAGATTAATAAAATTTAAAAGAGAACAACCCCCAATTACCCCTCCAATAATTCCCCCAGAAGAACCTCCAGTTCCAGAAAAAAATAATCTTGTTTTTATAACTCACGGACTTAATATTCCTTTTATACCTCCATCGTCGGGAAAATGGCATGAAGAAATGAGAGATTCAATTAAAGGAAAAGTTGATGATAGCTGGGATGTGATAAGTTATGACTGGACTGAACAAGCTTCAATAATTCAACCACTTGACAGCGCCTATGAAATTTCAGTAAAATTAGCATTATCGCAAATTACTGCAAGAGAACTCGGAAAAAAAGTTGGAAAAAGTTATTCTTCAAAAAATTTAGAACAAGTTCAGCTCATTGGAAATTCCTGCGGAGCATGGCTGATAAGCGGAGTTGCAGATGAAATTCGAAAATCCCACCCAAATGCAAAAATACAAATAACATTTTTAGATGCTTATGCTCTTCCTTTTATGCAGAATCAATTAGGAAACTTAACAGGAAACACTAAAACAAATTTCTGGAGTGATAACTATTTCACCTACGATATTCTTACTAATATCTTTACCCAATGGAATTTAAAAAACTCGCACAATGTAAATATAAATAATATTGTTGATCCTGACACTCATTCTGCTCCAAGAATTTGGTATCAGGACACAATAACAACAAATCCTCTCGGTTCAAAAAATTATGGATTTGTGAGGAGTTTAATTCATGGAGACAAAATCTGGAATGATAATATTTCAAAATTTCCCCTCGGAAAAGACGCGGTTTTTCTAAGAAGAGATTATCAGGGAAAAGAACCATTAGCTCAAAGAATAATAAGAACCAGCGAGAATGGAATTATAAATTCAGTCACAGGAGGAATAACTCTTGAAACAAAATTAACATCCCCAAACCCAGAGTCGCTAGGAACAACTTCAACGCAATCAGTCTGGATTGACTCGGAATTATTTTTAAAATCAAATTCCAATTATCTTAATTTCGATTATCAATTTGAGGGGCGGGATAAAGGATATTTTGGAGTTTATTTCAATAACAATCTAATTCTACTCCCTCATCAAAATATTCATGGAACAGCACTTGAAAATTCCGGAGACATTAACATCGCATATTTAAAATTAGCAAGAAATTTCTTGGGAATTAGATTCACTCCATTTAACGAAACCCCAGAAACCACAACTTCAACTGCAAAAGTTTTTATTGGAAATCCCGAATATGGAAATATTTATACTCCCAGAGCAGTGTCGGAAAAATGGGAAATGTATAGATGAAGTTTTTATTGATAATTTGCTCGCAACAAGTTGCTCGAATATTAATATTTTTAAGTAATCTAAATTCTCGTCGATAAAATCTTAATTAGATAAATAATAGTTTCTTCGTTACTTTATATTTCCACATCAATAACTCACGCAGTGAACTAAATTCCCTCAACAAAAAATTTTCTCCGACAAAGTCAGCAAAACAAAAATTAATTAAGATTATGCTTTAAACTTTTTGAATTTCTTTTAAAATATCCTCGGGGATGTGCTGTGCTATCTGTTCCATAACCAATCATTTCTGGGATTTCGTCTAATTTTCCTTCTCTTGCAAGTCTTTCATATTCAATAAATTTATCTTCACCAATTTTTTCTTTTATTTTCTTTTCTGCTTCTGGACCATAATATCTTTTGAAATAATCTCGAACATCCAACAAATCCCCCCCGTGCCTAATGTCATAACGATTAACCATTTCATCATATCTGCCCTGTTCTGCGAGTTGAATGTGTTCTTCAATTTCCCCATTGGTAAGTTCTTTTTCAATAACAGCATCCTGATTAACATGTAACCACATTAAATAAATTAAATCTGCTCTTGCCTTCCTTGCTTCAAAATTATCTATGAATGTAAATCCCTTCACTACCATATTAATTTAGAAGATTTTCCATATTTAAAGATTATTGTATAATAAAGATATTACAAAAATCACCTTCGTCAATTTTCTTAGTCGGAAAAATAAATAAATCAAAAAAATATTTCACATTACTTCTACTCTTCATCAATCTCAACGAAAACAGCAAAACAAAAAATTATTAAATTATTTTCCCATCAATTAATTTTCATCCCGCCGTCAATCCTCCGAGAACAACAATTGTCAGAATAAATAATGAAATATTTGCGAACAGCGCAGCGACAAAATAAAGCGTCATTCCTCTTTTAAGATTTATTCCGGTTTTGTTTGTTTTTTCCAATTTGTCTTCGCCGGAATCAACAGTTACCAACGCTGATGTCAAAATAAAAATAATTTGCACCAAATAAATTCCGACGATAATTTGCAGATAATAAGGCGGAATCATTTTAGTCAAATCAAAAATTTGCAATATGCCGTTTATGTTTCCCAAACCAACATCTCCTGCTCCGGCTAAATCTTTTCCAAGAGTTAATTTATTCAAAATGGCAGTTATCATTGTCGCTAATCCAACAACAATTCCTGAAAGCAAAGGAGCAAGAAAAGTCATATTGCTTTTCATATCAGAAATAATTTCAGCAAGCAAATCTCTCAACCTCTCTGTAATTTTCTGGATATTTTTCACATATTCGGAAATGCTCATTAAACTTACTGCTGCAATTTTCAATCCCTTCTTTGAAGATTCAATCATGATTTTCATGCTTGTTGCAATCAAATCAGAAGGATAATAACTAATCGCTCCCCTCGACTCATCAAAAATCGCTTTCTCGACTCCCATTCCCATTTGCTGAATATTATAATTAACTCTTCTGAAAAAATCCTCTGTCTTCAATCCTTTAACACTCTCAGCAACTTTTCCAAAAGCAAGTTCAGGCGGCATCCCGTTTCCAATTCTGTTTCCCAACTGAAATAATGAATTATTAAATTCTCTTTCCAAATCCCGCGTATTTTGTCTTTCAACAATTAAATCTTTTGTTCTTGAACGAGCAACAATTGAAAAAAACATTGCTAATCCAAGGGGAATAAACAAACTCAAAAGCAAAGCTCCAAAACCAAACGGCCCTGTAATTCCTGTATCTCCCTGCTGAAAATCAAAAACTTTTTCGCTTAGGGGCAAGCCAAATTGCGAAAAAGTATAATCTTTCTGCAATCCAAACCAATCAGGAACTGGTGTGTATTGAAATATCAACGGCAAAAGTCCGATTATAAAAAAAGGCAGGCAAATCAAAAACGCCCAAAAATAAGATTTATTGCTTTTATATTTGTAATAATTTGGATTTCTTTCAAGCAAACTTGTTTCTCCATATCCTCCAGGTCTCATCATCAAAACTTTATCAACTAAATAAAAAACAAAAAAAGGAATAATTAAATTAAACAAAATAAAAACATGAACCCAGGTTATCATTCCTCCAAGCATCGCAGAAGCAAGAGGCAGTAAGGCGAGTCCGAGAGTTGGAAGCACAACTCCAAGCATGTAAACATTTGTCAGCGGGCTTTTAACTTCATGGGTAAATTTCAGCATCTTGTCATAAACACCGTCGAGAATTACCTGCAGAGCTTTTTCCAAAGTTGTAATTCTCATAGAATTGTCAGGCTCGAACAAGCTCGATTCAATCAAATGAAAACTCTCAATAAATTCAGGAGAATAATCTCTCCAGATTCCAAGATAATTATCCAAACTTTCTTTTATTGTAGAATATCTTCCAATTTCCACATCGTAAAATATTTTTTTAAAATCAAGCGCAAGAGGATATTGAAGATGTTCTGAAGCAAAAGCAATTGCCTTTTCCAGATTCGGCGTGTGCCTCATGTAAACAACAATATAAAGAATTGCGGGAACCATCTGGCTCGAAGCTTTTAATCTCCATTTATTTGCTAACCTCTGCGGATAACCATTGACAAAATAAAATAAAAATATAGATAATAAAATTATCAGAAAGAAAAATAAAAAAGGAAAATTATCCAGAATCGTAATAAGATTATTTCCTCCTTTAATAAAAGAAATTCCGATGGAAATTAAAAATCCAAGAAAAAAAACAAAAATAAAAGTCATCACTGACAAAGACAAAGCCTGCCATGGCTCAACATTTAAATGCGAAATATCTAAAAATTTTTTAATTTTCAATTCATCTTTTTCAGAAACTTTTAATCTTATAAAATTTCCAAGACTCTGGCACCATTTCTCATATCTTGTCAAATCCGGCGCCATCTCTTGCTTGAATTTTACATATTCCCTGCTGTAATTAATATTTTGAATTCCAGAAGTTTTAATTTGTCCCTCTATTTTTCCGCCATATTTTTTTAGAATATCATCTATATCAGGTTTGTTCGGCATGTTATTTAAAATATTTCTCCTTTAATTTCTTAATTAAAATTTCTATTTTTTCAATATTCTCCCGAACTTCTTCAATTGAAATATCTTCACCATAATAATTGATTTTATTTCTTATTTTTCTAAATCTGTCAAATTGCTGTGAAATATTTGTCTCTCCAATAAATTCTAAAAAAGGGGTAAATGCTTCGTGAGAATAAATTTTATATCCCTTGGAAATTGCAACTGCCTCTAAAAAAGCCCTCAAAACATCATAATAATTACTCATAATTTTTCTTGCAGAATTTTGTTTTACTTTTAATTCTTTAAGAAATTTTAAATCTTCTTCAGAAGTTTTTATAAGGGATTTTATCAACAAAAGATTAATCGTTGTTTTTTTTACAAGTCCTTTTACAATAAAATATTCAAAATTCATTTAATCACCTCAATATATCCTTCTAAAACAATTCCATTAATAAAACTATTTAAAAGTTCTTTATTTTTAAGAGAAAATAATTCTTTTCCAGAATAAATAAAAATCTGAATTTCATGTCCAGTATTTTTTTCAAATTCTTTTAATTCAATTTTCTTTTTAATTGGGCTTACAACCAAAATATCAATATCACTTTTTTTTATATTTTCCGCTTTTGCAAAACTTCCGAAAAGAACAATTGCTTCAGGATAATTAAATTTGTCTTTAAGATAATCAAGCAATCCAGAATCCCGGATTAAGGAAAGATTATAATTTAGTTTAAAATCTTTAAATTTTTTATTGACATTTGCCTTAAACAAAAGATGATTCAACTTTTCAGAAGAAACTAATAATTGCTCTTTTTTCAAAAGATTAAGATACTTTGAAATTGTCGTAGGAGATTTTTTCAAAAGCTTTGCTAATTCACGCACATGAAACTCTCTTTCAGGTTCTTCAAAAAAATAACTAAGTAATTTCTCTTTCAATTCCATTTTAATGAACAATTGTCCATTTTAATGAACAATTGTCCATTTATATAATTTTCTAATTAATAAATGTTTGGAGAAAATGCAAACGCTTTCGCGTTTGATATTAATAATAAAAGTAATAACAGAAAAATAAGTTAGTAAAATTATCAACGATGTTTTTTGCATTACTTATAAATTATCAATATCGAGCGGAGCGAGCAATTTTTTAAATCTATTAAAATTCAAAGTTGAGTTAACAGATTAATAAATGTTATTGAAATAAAAATCAATTATAATTGTAATTTTAAAAATTAATCAATACTAAAAATTAAGCAACTTTTTCTTCAAATTGTTCTGAAAAAATTCTTATTCTTTCTTCTTGTGGAATATCTGAAGAAGGAACAACAACTCCCTTACATGGATTTCCTAATAATCTATAAAGATTTGAAGCATGTTTGCATTGCTCTCTAAAATCATGTTCTATTCCTCTTAGTTCTTCATCAAAATATTTTCTGATTTCTTGAGCAAGAGGGCATGGAAGAGAATTTTCTACTTTTTCCCATGCTCTTTTAATTTCTTCTTCTCTTTCTAAATAATTTATCATTTTATTTTCAAAATAGAATTAAATTTGATTAATAAATGTTATTAAATGAAATTTGTTGAAAAATTTTAAAACCAATTATTATATATAATAAAAATGATGTAAAGATTATGCCACTATTAGTTTATCTTCTTTTATTGTTTGAAAACTAACAAGAGGTTTTCCTAAGATTTTAGAAGTAGAAAAATTATCAGTTTTTTTAGTTCCATATTTAATATGATATTTTATTCTTTTTATCTTACAGAATTTTTCAACAATTCTCGCTTGTTCTTCATAAAAATCTTTATTATCTATAAAAGAACTACTTTTTACATTATAATTTAATTTACCGAAGATAATATTATCCACGAATGAAATTTCTCGTAATATTTTTAATAAATCTTGTTTTACTAAATTTGGAGTTGGATAAGGTTCCATGCTAACCCATGTTCTTAAACCAAAATCATGTAATTTTTTTAATGCTTTAATTCTTGCTAGATAATTAGAACTATTAGGTTCGAAAATTTTTCTAAAAGATTCGTTTAAAGAAACGATAGTAATCCCGTATTCATTATTTCTCCCATATTTTTTAATTTCTGTTAAATCTCGAGGATAAATTCCTTTTGTTAAAACCGTGCATTTTATATTGTTTTGATTTAATTTTTCTATTATTTTTAAAGTCATCTCTGAAATTTCAGGTTGTTTATACATAAATGGATCAGTAGTAAAACAAAGATGAACAAATTTAATTTGATTTTTGTATTTTGGAATTTCTTTATCTAATAA
>CAYITA010000005.1:10914-19045 GCA_964366165.1 Candidatus Woesearchaeota archaeon | reverse complement strand
AATCATTCTTTTTTACAAAGAGAAGATTTTAAAAATAAGAAAAGATTAATTATATTATCAAAAAGGGTTGATGAAAATGACGAAGAAACATAAAATTAAATCTGGAAAATCTACGGTTAAAAGGAAAAATTTACACACCTCTTTAAAAAAAATTCACGAGAAATTTGCAACTTATGAAGAAAAAATAGATAAACTTCGTTCTTTAGCAAGGCAGTTAAGAGTTCTTAATCCCGAAGGATTTTTCACTGATGTAAAAATAATCAAATCCAAACTAAAAGATCCGACAGCAATTCCAGAAATTGAAAGGCGAATCAATGCTCTTAAAAAGAAAATGCTGAAAAGAAAAAAAAGAAAATCTCCAATCAAGGAAATTCAGAAAGGGCTTGAAGAAATTAAGGAGAAAGAACTTCCAAAAATAAAAATGCAGATTAAAGCTGGCAATGATGAAGATGAAGTTCAGGAAAAAAAGAGCATTGAGAACATAAAAAAACAAATGAAAATTCTTAATGAGAAATTAAACTCGAAGGAAAAAATTGATTCTAAGATTAATAAAGGAGTTAATGAGATGATTGAAAAGAGATACAACGAAGTTGTTGATGTTCTGAGAAAAAATTTGAGTGAAGAAGAAAAACAGGACGAAGAAATATTCAAAAATAAATTAAAAAAAGAATTTTTGCAAAAAGAAAGCGGATTTGATTTGAGGTATCAGAAGAAAATACAGGAATTAAAAGACGGATATAATAAAAGAGTGCAGGCGCATTTAGATAAGGAAGTAAATAAAAAATTTGACAAGAAAATTCACGAAACATTGGTTCTTAAAAAAATAAAACTTGAAAATGATTATGCGCTGAAAAATAAAGAAGTTCTCAATAACGAATTAAAAAAACAAAAAAGAGAATTATATCGGCAATTGCACGAACTGTTTAATTCGAGATTAAAAAATAAAATCAGGGAGAAAGAACAGGAATTAAAAATAGAGAAAAATTCTTTTCATAAAAAAATGTTTTCTGAATTTCATTCCAAATTGAAGAGAGAAATTGACGAAAAAGAAAAATCTTTGCGCAAAAATTTCGACGAGGAATTGATTTCCAGAACTAATCAGCATGTTCAGGAACAGAAATCTAGGTTCAAACACGAATTTGATTTGAAATTGAAGGAAAATGTTCAAAGAGAAAAAGACAGACTGAAAAAAATTTTTGATTCCCGAATAGGAGATATTGATAAAAAATTCGACGAACAAAAAAATAATCTTGAGAAAAGAAAAAAAGCTCTTTTGGATTACATAAACAAGGAACAAGAAAAAATTAACAGAGAAAAAGAAGAATTGAGAAAAAAATCTGGTTCTTTAAGGGAAAAAGAATCGCTGTCAAATATTCAAATTGATAAATTGGAGAAAGAGTTTGAAATTGAAAGAAAACTTCTTGAGAAAAAAGAAATTAGTTTTGAAATGGATAAAAAAAGTTTTGAAAATGAAATTGAGAATGAAAAAAGAGCTCTTGAGGATAAATTCAATTTATTAAAAATTCAGGAGAGAGCAAAGTTTATGAATGAGAGAAAAAATTTTGAAAATGAAGTAACAAAAGAATTTAGAAAAAAATTAGCAGAAAAAATTGAATTTGAGAAAAAAATGATTCACGAGAAATTACATAAACAATTTGTTAAAAAAGTTGCGGAGGTTATTGCTCATCAAAAAACACTTTCTGAAAAAAATCTTAAAGTAAGCAAAGATTCAAATGAAAAAAGAGTTGGCGAATTAAGGAATGAGATTCATTCAAGAGAAAAAGAATTGGAAAAAAGCCGGAAAATTTTAATTGAGAAAGAAAAAGAATTTTCTGAAGAAAAAAAGAAATTCAGATTTTTTTTGTTTAAACATGAGGAAGATTCCAAAGTTTTGGAATTGAAGAAAAAAGAGCTGGAAAGAAAAATTGCAGAATTAAAAAGAGAAAAAGAAAATTTATTGAAAAAACTCGATGAAGAAAGTAATATAAGCAAAATGAGTGAGAGCAAACAAAAAGAATTGCTGGAAAAACTTGGAAAAGAACGACGAGAATTTGATTTAATTCTTATCCAGCATAAAGATAAATATCGAAAAGAAATTGAGAATTTTAAAAGAGAATTTGAGAGAAGAGAAAATCGAAAAGAAAGGCAAATCATTAATTCATTTAATCTCAAAGGCAAGGATATGGATAAAAAATTATCTGACTTGAGAAAATCTCGGGAAGAATTATTAAAGAAAATTCTTATGGAGAGAAAAAACATGAATCTTAAATTAATTCAGAAAAAAAACAGGGATGCTGATTTGCTTGAGCAGTTGAAAAATGAAAACGAAAGAAAACTTACTGAAGTTAAATCTGAAGAAGAGAAAAAAGAAAAATCTCTTCTGGAAGAAAAAATGAAATTTGAGAAAGAGCTGAGGGAAAAAGAAGCGCAAAAAATGAAAATTTTTAATGAAACTTTACATAAAAAACTTGAAGAACAGCTGAAGTTGAAAGAAGAACTTTTGAAGAAAAATATTCAGGAAGAATTTGACAAAAAATTGCAGGAAAATTTGAAAAAGCAAAAACAGGGTTTGGATAAGCAGAAAGAAATGTTTGAAACAGATATACGAAATAAGATTGGAATTTTATTGAAGATGGTTTAATTGCTCGCTTCGCGAGAGATTGATAAGGGATTGAAGTAGTGCGAGAAAAATTTGATATAATTAAACTAATTTATAAAAAATATAATAATAAGTAGTTTTTTCTATTACTTTTATTTAAAATTAATTGAGCAACGAAGTTGCGAACAAATTTCTAAAAAATTCTCTGCTGTTGTTGAGGAGGTTTAATTCTCTTAATGATAAATCTTGAGCCAACTTCTTCCGAAATTATTGCTGAAATCTCGAGTGTTCCATATGCTGCGTTAAAAATACCAGTTTCGTAGGGTATTTTAGTCAGCGACGAGAATTTTTGAATTATAGTTTCTATTTGATTTTCTGTTAAGATTAAATCAATAGTTTTTGTTCCTTTTACCCCGTTTAATATTAATTTTTCATCTGGGCCGTGGCATTCAATCGATTCTATCAATTGATTTTTAATTAGAGGATTTAATTCATTCAAGTCAATTTCTACTCTTACAGGTATTGGAGCTAAATATTGCAGATTTTTTGGAAATCTTGGCGAAGGTATTTTTAAAATTCTTAATCTAGGATTTGCGTTTTGCGTTGAAGGGTGGAAGATTCGTTTTTGAGTAAATTCTTTTTCTAATTCTACTGCAAAAGGGTTTTCTTGTTTATTAATTAATTTTTTTATATTTTCTTTTTCTTCTTGCTGTTCTTTTTTAATTTCTGTTTCAAGTATTGAAAACGGGGCAGTAGAAGAATTCTTTATGAGTTGTTTTGTAAATTCAAGAAGAAAAATTTTTTTGAATTCATCTGAATTGCTCTTTAACATTTTATATCTCTTGAGAAAAATTTTTCTGTCCTGAGGAAATTGATTTTTCATATCCTCTTAAGTCAACACCATACTCGGGAATTTTTGCTGTTTGTGGATTTGGAATTTGATTTCTTGGCTGGGGTGATGGAGGCATTTCTTCTGTTTCTTCACGAACGCCGTGCAATAAAGTTATTCCTCTTGCCAGTATTTTATTTTGCTCCAATAAACCATCAAGTTTTTCCGCAATTTTTTTGTCATCTCTTTTTCCTTTTTCAGCATCAAATTCTTTTTCAGCGAGGGTTTTTGCAGAAATTTCAAACAAGTTCAATAATTTTGAAATCTGTTCAGTGAGATTGTCAAATTTTAGCGAGAGATTTGTCATAACTTTTTGCAGTGCAACAAAATTTTCTATGAGTGCTTGGTTTATTTTTGTTTCGCTGGAAGTTTTACTCTTTTTTTTTGAAGATTTAATCATGATTTATTGAGGAGAATATTGTTTAAAAATCCTTCGAGGATTTTTAACTCATGAAATTTTGCAATTTCAGATTTAAAAATGTTATGCATTTTTAACCCAATTCAAATCAGGAAAATTTGAAGATACAGAAAATAGGAAATTTTCTGTCTCGTTCAAAACCTTCGGTTTTGAAGATTTAAAAAAGTTTGGAATTGGGGAGAGGGTGATGGAAAAGATTTAAAAAAGCTGTTAATATATTTATATTTATGATTAAAAAGCAAAAGAAGGTGAAGATAATTATTGCTGTTCCTATTAATACGAGAGCAATATTTTGTTTATTCAAAATATGATTATATTCTAAATCTTTTAGATTTTTTATTTTCTGTTTCTCGTCCATTTTTATTGAACATCCAAAAAATAAAGTAATCCTACAAAGAAGATTATTAGTCCAGTAATGAAACCACTAATTATTATTGTATTTGATATTTTTACTATAGGAGACGAAATCATGAATAATGCTCCGATAATCATTCCAGTAATAGACGAAAATCTTTGAGTTCTTATTCTTCTAAATGGATATAACATCTTTTTCACCCTTTTTATTACTATAATTATAATTTTCGTATTTTAAAACCTTTTCTTTTCAAAATATATTCAGCACTTCATCATCATCGTCGGAATTTTCTATTTCTTTTTCTATTTCATCGTTGTCCTCGGAAATTTCCTCAAAATCTTTATTTTCTGATTTTATTTCTTCGCTCAACTCTTTGACAATTTCTTCTTCCTCTTCTTTTTCTTTTTCAATTTCTTCGTCGGGATTTGTGTAAGTTGGTTCTAGAATCGGTTCTTCATTTTCTTCAGAATTTTCTTCTTCAATTTCCTGCTCGATTTCATTTTCTTCTTGAGGAATTATTTCTTTTTCTGGCTGGTATTGCCGTGGCTGTTCTCCAGATTCTTTTTCAAGTTCTGCGACATAATCTGAAATTTCTTTCGCGACATCGGCATTCACGCTTATGCTGTCAATTCCTTTTTCCACCAAGAATTTAACCATTTCTTTTTTGCTTCCAGACTGCCCGCAGATGCTTGTCATTACTTTATTTCTTTTGCACACACGAATTACAAATTCCAATTGATGCAAAACTGCCGGGTTCATCTCGTCGTACAAATCCTGAACTTTTTTATTTCCTCTGTCAACTGCTAAAATAAATTGTGTTAAATCATTTGTTCCGAATGAGATAAAATCAATTCCTTCCTCGCAGAGTTCCCGTATCATTTGAACTGCAGCAGGAGTTTCCACCATTATTCCAATTTTTAAATCATGGAAATTTAATTCCCTAATTATTTCTTTGGTTTTTCTTAATTCATCGACGGAAATCAATTGCGGAATTAATATACCGAATTTTTTATCAGAATGGGAATTTCTTTTTAATGCATTTAATTCTGCTTTTAATATTTCAGGGTTTTTCAAGGAATATCTTATTCCATGAAGTCCGAGCATTGGGTTTGCTTCTATTTGTTCTGGAGCTCCCTCGAGATGGTCGAATTCGTCGGTTCTTATGTCTGAAGTTCTTATCCAGATTTCTTCAAAATATTTTGAGATCCCTTTTATTCCCTCATAAATAATATCTTCGTATTCTTTTATTTTATGATTTTTCAAAAAATATTCCGGGTGCTTTCCTGATTCCGCGATTATTCCCTCTATTCTTGTCAATCCGACTTTTTTTAATCCTGTCTGCGAGGCGCGTTTGGCGAATGTCGGCAAATCAACTATGACTTTGATTTCTGTTTTTGTCGACGCTGTTACTGGAAGAATTTCTTTTTGTCTTGTCTCTGAAACTTTCCCCTTGTAAATTTTTCCTGTGAATCCGTCGACAGTTATTATCTCTCCTTCTTTTAATTTTTGAGTTGCTTCGTAAGTTCCGACGACTGCGGGAATTCCCATTTCTCTTGAAATTATTGCTGCGTGGCTGGTTAGCCCCCCCTCGTCGGTAACAATTGCTGCGGATTTTTGCATTGCGACAACCATGTCTGGATTTGTCATTTCTGTTACTAAAATGTCGCCGAATTTTATTTTTTCCAAGTCTGACATTTCGTTTATTATTTTTATTTTTCCTGAAGCAATTCCTGGAGATGCAGCAAGTCCTGATAAAATTACTTCTCCTTCGACATCTTTTTCAATTTCTATTTCTTTACCGAGAGTTGTTATTGGGCGCGTTTGAACAATGTAAATCCCCTCATCTTGTATTGAAAATTCAATGTCCTGTGGTTTCAGATAATGCTCTTCCAACTGCATTGCTATTTCTGCTAATTTTCTTATTTCATAATTTGTCAGCACTGGAGATTTTGCCCGCTCTTCTTTTAATTTCACAGTCATTTTTCCTCCGGACGAATCCCTTGTTATTGCGATTTTTTTATTTGATATTTTTTTATCTGCAATTTCCAAATCTTTTGTGACTTCATATTTGTCCGGGGTTATTTGTCCTGAAACAATTCCTTCTCCAAGCCCCCAAACAGCCTCGATGATTATGTTTTCATTTTTTCCTGTTGGACTTTTTGAAAATACTACTCCTGATTTGTCCGAATCTATCATTTTTTGGACAACCACCGCTAGACTTACTTTTTCGTGTGCGAATCCTTTTTTATTTCTGTAATAAACTGCTCTTGCTGTGAATAAAGACGCGAAGCATTTTCTTACACTTGTTAGCAAATCGCTGTTTCCTTTTACATTCACGAAAGTTTCCTGCTGTCCCGCAAAACTTGCGCCTTCCAAATCTTCTGCAGTTGCTGAGGAGCGAACAGCGACGAAGATTGGTTCTGAAGAATTTTTTAAAATTCTTGTTGCATACCCCATTTCATCTTGTATTTCAGAAGCACCCAAGCTTTCATAAGATTCCAAGATTTCTTCTTCTATCTCTTTCGGAAGTTTGGAAGTTGTGATTAACTCCCGGATAATTTTTGTTATTTCGTCGAGTTGTTTTGTATCTTCGTAATTAATTTCAGAAAGCAGCATTTTTATTTTTTCTTTTATTCCTGCTTTTTCAATAAAATAATCGTAAGCTTGAGCGGTTACCACAAATCCCGGCGGAACTGGAACTTTCATATTGTAAATTTCTGCGAGGTTCGCGCCTTTTCCTCCTGCTACAGCTCCAGAATTTTTGTCTAATTCAGAAAACCATTTTACGAAATCAACCTTTTTTTCAATTTGCATGAAATAAGAAAAGAAAAAGAATTAATAAATGTTTTTATGGGAAGAAAATGCTCCTCACTTCCTCGTCGGATTGATGGAGATAATAGTAGTATGGAAAAATTTCTTTATTAGATGAATTATAAATAATATGATAATTGGTAGTTTTTTCTATTAATTAAATTTAAAATTAATATGAGCAACTTGTTGCGAACTAATTTTTATTTATTCCCTTATCGCATCAACAGGGCAGGAAGTTATGGCGTCCTTAACACACGGAATTTTTTTTTGGACTTTGACTTTTGCTTTTCCGTCTTTGTCCATTTCAAAAACTTCGTCGCAGATTGAAGCACACAAACCGCAGCCAATGCATTTTTTCCTGTCGATTTTTATTGTCATAAATTAATTTGGAAAAATAAGTTTTTAAAATTTTGTAATGAAAAATAATTGGTTCGCTTCGCTCACAATTGATAATTTAAAGTAAGTCGATAAGAAATTTATAGATGTTAATCAATTTTCCAGCGAAGCATCCTGGTGAAATCTTATAAGGAGTTATAATTCTTTGATGAGATAATTTTATAAACTATAATATTTTATTTAATTCATGGTGTTATGGATTGCTTGGATATTAATTGCAATTGTTGCTTTAATCATATTAATTTTTTTATTTTACTACAATAGATTTGCTATTTTAGGAAATAGAATTGATAATTCTTTGAGTCAGATTGATGTTCAACTGAAAAGAAGAGCTGACTTGATTCCGAATTTGATTGAAACTGTGAGGGGTTTTGCGAAACACGAAAAAGCAGCGATTAAAACTGTAACTGACGCGCGAAAAGCTTTGGTTTCAGCGCAGAGCATAGAGAAAAAAATCAAAGCCGATGAAGGATTGGAAAAAGCCTTGAAAACAATTTTTGCCATCGCTGAAGGCTACCCTGATTTGAAAGCAAACACTAATTTTTTGGAATTACAGAGAGAGCTTGCTTCAACAGAAGACAGGGTTGCTTATGCGAGGCAGTATTACAATGATTCAATTTTGAGTTATAATAATTTGTGCAGAACTTTTCCTGGAACTTTCTT
>CAYITA010000005.1:0-10814 GCA_964366165.1 Candidatus Woesearchaeota archaeon | reverse complement strand
TGTTAGGGATATAGAAAGACTTTTTGGAACTATCGGCGAATTATGTTGTAATGAGTATCATGCTCATCATTATAGTTGTGTTGTATGGGAAAAACCTGAATCAGCAATTGTTGCTAGATTATTAGATGAAATAAAATATTATCAGAATTTGATTAGGGAGATTCATAGTAAAACTGAATAATTAATCCCAAATCTTAAAAACTCTTTATTCTTATAAGTTTCATGCCAGAAAATCAACAAAATTTTCTTAGAAACATTTAAATATTATTATATCTGTTGATATAATATGATAAATAGATTAAATTTTAAAAGAATTTTTGGGAAGAAGCAGGAAGATGTTTTGAGATTTCCCAGATTAGATACTGTTTTGATGGTTGAGGAATTTATTATGGAAAATGGCGGGGAATTTAAGAAAAGAAGTCTCTGGGAAAATCTTCCCAAGAAAATGATGTACCAAACTTTTTGCATTATATTTGATTATCTTTTAGATTCAGGAAAAATTGCTCTGGACAGCGACGGAAAAGTTGCATGGATTTGGAATCCCAAATTAGTTAAAAAATATTTAAATAGAAAAAATCTTGCATGGAAAAATGAAATGTGAAATACGTTTTGCCGACGTTAAACTGAAGGAAACTTTTGATAAACTTAAATTTTCTGAAACAGAGGATAAAAAGCTTTATGAATGGATTTGCAGGGCATTAAAAGATATAGAAGAAAATGCTTTTTGCGGAAGGCAAATTCCAAAAAGACTTTTTCCTAAGGAATATGTTCAGAAATATAATATTAATAATTTATGGAAATATGATTTGCCTTCTGGATGGAGATTAATTTACAG
Organism: Candidatus Woesearchaeota archaeon; assembly: GCA_964366165.1. GTDB lineage: Archaea > Nanobdellota > Nanobdellia > Pacearchaeales > GW2011-AR1 > CAYITA01. Next base: position 9,979 of record CAYITA010000005.1, on the reverse strand, counting down.
CATTGGAAGAGAAGGCACATTTATTTTATCAATTGTTCTTGAATGGTTTAACCATAAAGATTATAATAAAAGATTTAATTATTTATTTTAAGATGCCAGAATATCAACGAATTGATTTTCGCGACCAGATTGCGCGAAATAAAATGAATTCGGTTTTTTTAATGGTAGTAATATTTATTGTGTTTGTAATTTTGGGATATGTGATTTCATTTGCGTTTGAGCCTGGCTTGTTTTTTGTCGTAATGATTTTTTCAATTATAATTTCATTGAGTTACATTTTAATTAGTTATTACAATTCTGGAAAAATTGCTGTTGCATCTGTTGGAGCGAAAAAAGCTTCACGGCAAGATTATAAACAATATTATGATTTAGTTGAAGGATTGACTATTGCTTCGGGATTGCCGATGCCAGAACTTTATATTATGAATTCTCCGCAGATAAATGCGTTTGCTTCTGGAAGAGATCCAAAACACGCTGTGATTTGCGTTACCGACGGTGCTTTGGAAAAATTAGATAAGAGAGAATTAGAAGGAATTTTGGCGCATGAGTTGAGCCACGTCGCTAATTATGACATGAAATACATGACTCTCGTCGCTGTGATGGTTGGAATGATTTCAATTATTTCTGAAATTTTTTTAAGAAGCTTGTGGTTGAGGGGAGGAGATAATGACAAAGGAAAAGGAATTTTTATTTTAATTGGAATTTTAATGGCGATTCTCGCACCGATTGTTGTTTATTTTGTCCAAATGGCTATCTCAAGAAAAAGAGAATATGCTTCTGACGCATCAGCTGTGAAATTTACGAGAAATCCTCATGGCTTAATTGAGGCTTTAAAAAAGATAAAATATGACAATTCTTCTTCAGAAAAAAAAGTTACAAAAGCAATTGCTCCTTTATTTTTTGCAAATCCTTTTAAGAATTTAAGTAGCACCCATCCTCCTCTGGAAAAAAGAATTGCAATACTGGAAAGGATGTAGGAAAATTTTTTGGAAGATATTTTAAAAGAATAAATTCTCAAGAATACAAATATTTATAAATCTATTAAATTCTTAATTAATGCAAGGAGGTAAAAGACATGAAAAAAATAGTTTTAACAATTTGTTTAATCGGCATTATTTTGGTGAGTTCATTAGTTGCTGCAGGTATGCTGATTCCAGCAAATGAGAATGTAAAAGAGAATGCACAAGCTCCAGAGAATTCGCCTGTTATAGACGAAACAGCAGCAGGAGAATGGGAACTTGACAGAGTTGATTTTATACACTATGTAAAACCAGACGGCAGTATTGGAGCAGCGTCTGCAAAACCGACAAGCTGTTATAAATTAATGGGGGTTAAATGGGCGACTCTGCCGGTAAATTATGTGATAAATCCAACAAATTCTGGTTTAGATCCAACATTTGTAACTTCCACAATACAAACATCAGCAGAAACATGGGATTTAGCAACATCACAAGAGCTTTTCAATGATGCATATACAACTAATTCTTCTGCACAATATGGTGTACAGAATTATCAAAACGCAATTGCTTTTGGCAATTATCCAACAGCAAATGTTATAGCAGTAACATCTGTATGGTATACACGGGTTGGAAAAAGAATCGTGGAATTTGACATGATGTTTGATACAGATTTTGCCTGGGGAGACGCAACTATAGATTCAACAAAGATGGATTTACAAAATATAGCAGTGCATGAATTGGGGCATTCTGTAGGATTGGCTGATTTATATTCAACAGCGTGTTCAGAAGTAACAATGTATGGCTATTCTGCATACGGGGAAATAGATAAGAGAAGTTTAGAAAATCCAGACATAACTGGACTTCAAAAAATGTATGGAATTTAATTATTTATTTTTTTTATTTTTCAATTAATTTTATAAATCTCTTTTTCATTAAGGTTTTATGGGATTTATAAGAAGAGGTTTGTTTGTTATTGTTAGTCTTGCTTTGCTTTTTGCTTTAATTGCTGGAAGTTTTTTCTGGACACTCTCGCAATCGCTGAATTACGAGGTTCTTGCACCGCAGTTGAAAGAAGTTGCAAAAGATGTTACAAATAATCAGATGAATTTGAAAAATGATATTTCTATAAAATATTCTCAAATGAGTTCGCATTGCATGAATAATTCTGAATATAGATTTTATAATGATAACTTAAAACACGAATTTGTTTTTTCCTGCAGTTTAGTTTTAAACGGCACCGACGCTGTTTTTGACAATGCAATTGACGAATTAGTAAAAGATATTTATTTCAGGGAATATGACTGCGATTTTTGGGATTGTGCGCTGAAAACAGGTTCGCCTTTTTTTCTTATTTCACAAAAAGCAAAAAATTATTGGAATGAAAAGTTTATGATTGCCTTGGCGATTTCAATTCTTCTTGTTGTTTTGCTTTTCTTTTTAATAAATAATAAAATGAATTTGCCGATTTATTTGGGTTCGGTTTTAATTTTAAGTTCGCTTTTGTTTAGATTTTTAGAGATATTTTTGCTAAAGATTGCAATGATTCCTCTTTTTGGAATGATTCCTCAAGGGCTGGAATCTGTTATTAGTAATTTTGATTTCTTGTTCGTAAAATCTTATCTTGTTATGTGGGTTGGTTTTTCGTTAGGAATATTTTTGATTGCCTTGGGAATAAGTTTTAAAATCTGGAATTATTTTTATGGGAAAGAAACTGAAGGAAAATCTATAGTAAAAAATAAAAAATAAAGTCTCGCTTCGCGAGAGATTGATGTGGAAATATAAGTAATGAAAGAAAATACTTTTTATTAATTATCGTCGACGTTTTACATTACTTAATTAAGAAATATGAGCAACGAAGTTGCGAACAAAAATCAAATAATTTTTAAGCGACGTTTCTTTTATTTAATCATGTGCAAGTTGTGCGAAACAAAAACTGTTTATGAATTTACAAACAAAAGAAAACTCTGCAAAAATTGTTTTATTAGATGGTTTCAGAAAAAATTCCTTTATACATTGAGAAAATTTCAGATGATTAAAAATGGCGATATTATTTCTTATAAGGACAGAGGCGATTTCAGAGAAATTGTCTTGGAAGAACTTTTGAAAAAGTTTTTTGAAAATGGAAATGTTAGATTGATTAAGAATAAGGGTTTTGGAAAAATTGCTTTAGCAGATAGTTCTGATATTGTTTCTTATAAAATTCTTCATCGTTTAATCGAAGAAAAAATTAATTCCAAGGAAATTTTGCCTGTTGAAGGAAAAATAATTCGTCCTTTGTATTTATTTCTGGACAAAGAAATTTTGCTTTACGCCAGATTGAGAAAATTGAAGTTTAAAAAAATTCCTGAGAAAAAAAGCAAAATTTCCACATTTGTCGACGAGATGGAGAAAAAACATCCTGAAGTCAAGCATTCTGTTGTAAGGAGCTGTTTGGAGATTTATGGGTGAATTGCGAGCAACAAGTTGCTCAAATAATTTTATTGAATTAAATGAAAAAACTCGATGAATAACATTATTACATGTTAATAACTAATGGGTGTGAGATAAATTTATTTTTAAATAAATTATGATAAAATATATTCTATAGAATAGAAATAGTTAAAGACTTGATTTTTTATATTTAAATTAATTAATAAAAATAATTTATTCTCCCCTATTTTCTTCCTCGTATTTTCTTACAAAATTGCTTATGAATTTTTTGTCGTCTCCTTGGTGCTTTAGTTCTCTTATCTTGTAATATTTCAAACCATCTTTTTCGTGTATTTCTGTTTTAGCTTCAGAAATTAATTTGGCGTTTATTTTTTCGCTGAGCAATACTTCGCCGCTAGATGCTGATGCTATTTTTTTTGTTTCATTTATTAAGTTTCCCATGCTCATAAATTTAAATGAATCTTTCTCTAGTTTTGCGACGATGATTCCAGAATTTATTGAGATTCCAAAATTAATTTTCTGTTTTGCTAATCTATTGTAACTTGCCAGCATTTCTTGTGATTTCATTGCCATATTCAATGCGGTTTTTTCGTTTTTGAAAGTTTTTGTTTTTACTGGTGCTATGATAAAAAATATATTTTCCTGATTTTCGTATGTAACTGCTTTGTTGCTCTCGGCAAAATCAATTACTCTTTGCAGTGTTTCTTCTGCATTTGATTTTGTTTTTTTTATCTCATCAAGATTTTTTACATTAAGGCAGAAAACGCTCGCTTCTTGCCTGTCTCCTTTTATTGACAAAGATAATTCAGCTCTGTTTCCTGATTTTAAGAACGAATCTTTTTTTAAGGGAAATAATTTTCCCCCCCTTAATCCAATTCTTCCAATGAAGCTTCTTTGATAACCTTTTCTAAAAATTGTATAAGCAACAAATCCCATTATTGCAATTATAAATATCCATACTGCTGGATGCCTCGCGATTTTCACTACTCCGATGCCGGCTTTTTTCAAATCAATTGCATTTCCAGTTAAGAACACATTTTTTGACAATAAACTTTTTCCATCTTTTATTACTTCAACATTATATTCTCCGTCGGGAGCAGTTAAAAAATATCTTTGAGTTTTGTCGACACCTAATTCGCTGTCTAATACAATTGTTTCGTTTCCAATTTTTATTATTAATGTTTTATTGTAAGGAACATTTCCAATGTTTTTTATTTCCAATGTTTTATTTACGATGCTTACGCCAACTTCCATTTTTTCCAAAATTTTGAATTTTGATTCAGCACTTAATTTATTTGAAACAGCGACGACAATCCATTCTGCTGGAGATTCTTTATAGCTTATTGGATATTCCAAAAATTCATCTGTTGCTAATTCTTTTTGCTGCATTATTTTGTTGTTTTTATTTTTAATTGTCAAAATATTTATTGATTGTATTTTTTCCCCTGTTTGGTCGCGTAAAATTCCCTTGACTTTTAGATTTGTTCCTGGTTCAACAGAAAAGTTTTCAAAAACAAGCTCGAGATTTGTTGGTATTTGATTTATGTTTATTGTGTAATCCAATGAACCTTTATTTGTGGCGTTTTCTCCTTCTTTTTCGTAGATATTTACGACAACTAAATGTTCTCCGGCTTTTTCATTTTTTGGAATAGATAAGTTCAAATAAAAATATCCATTGTTTACGCTGTCTGAAAATTTTACTGGTTCTGAGTTTACGGCATTTAATTCAACATCTATGAATCCATTCACCGGCTCGCCGGTTTCTTTGTTTGCTTTTCCTTCGATAATTATTTTTTCTTCGGGATTGAATTCTTTTTTGCTTTCCTTGAGTTCTATTAATATTTTGTCAGAAATTTTGAATTCATTTGATAAAGCAAAATCTTCTCCTAAAATTGTTTTTATTTTGCAGGAGCCTGTAGTTGAGATTATTGATTTTATTAACGGAATGCTTGGGTTAATTGATTTTTCTTCTCCGGATTTTACATTCAGGAATTCTTTGTAAATTTCCATTTCAGCTCCGTTGCAAATTATCTTCATCATCAAGAAATCTTTAATGTCGGCGTTTGTCTTGATTTTGATTGGGAAATTCATTATGTCACCAAAATTGTAAACTCCATTTGGCTGTTGGTTGATAATTATGTCTGATGAAATTAAGGGAGTTATAAGAAGGAATAGAAAAATTAATGTGATTAAAGTTATCTTTTGCATAAAGATTTTATGTTTTTATTATTTAAAAAACTTCGTTTTTTAACTCGTTCAATTCTTCGAATTGAAGATTTAAAAATGCATCTATAATTTTTTTGGTTTTTTTGAGAGGATTTATGCGCCTGTCGGGATTTGAACCCGAGTCACGACCTTGGCAAGGTCGCATTCTACCACTGAACTACAAGCGCACAGCAATAATTAATATTATGACTTTAAAAATTATTTGTTGATGTTAAGTAAATTTTAAAAACCTAACTTCTCAGAAAAAATTGTTCGAACTTCGTTCTCATAAATAATTAGTATGTGAAAAACGTTGTTGATAGAATAATAAATAGTTGTTTCTTCCATTACTTAAATAATATCAATACAAGCGAATGAAATGAGCGGGCAATTATCTTTCATCTAATACTTTCAATTTCCCGTTTCAATCTCAAAATAAATTTTCCGGTTATTTTGCCGACTGGTTTTTCAAGAATTTTTTCGTCAATTTTCATTTCAGAAATAATTTTTCTTGCTTGATTTTTTGTTTTTCCTATTTCAACAAGAGAATAAATTATCGCGTTTTTTATTTTGCCTTTTTTCGCGATAATTTTTCTTAAAATTTCTTCGGTTTTATTGCGGGGATTTTTTCTTTTCAATTTTACAAGCTCGGAATTTACTCTCGGATTTGGGTTAAATGCTTTTTTATTTATGGAAATTATCGGCTCAAAATTAAAAAACAAATCAGCGACAATTCCGATTTTTGTTTCTTTTTTTGACAAGAGCTCCTTAAAATTTTCTCCGACAATTAAACTTAATTCTTCAACGCTGTCGTTGATTGCTTTTAATATAACTGGTTCAGACAGGGAATAAGGAATATTAGAAACGATTTTACTATAATTTTTCCAGGAATATTTCAGAGCATTATCATAAATGATTTTTAGATTTTCGTATTTTTTTTCCAATTTTTTTAAATTTTCCTCGAAGGTTTTATCAATTTCAAAACTCAAAACTTTTCCAGAATTTTTTGCGAGTTCTTCTGTTAGAATTCCTGTTCCTGCCCCGATTTCCAGAACATTATCTTTTTTGCTTAATTCAGCAGATTCAATTTCTTTTTTCAAGATTTTTTCATCTATCAGCAAATGCTGTCCTTTATCTAAATCCATTATTATACAAGAAATTTTAATTCTTTAAATGTTGCTGAAAAAATATTTTGCTCACTCTGTGAAAGATTGATGAAATTTGTCAGACTGCGTCAAGGCAAATTTTTGGGAATAGAAATAATGTGAAAAAATATTTCCACTTAAGTTATTATGTATATAGAAATTTATTCGCTCATTCATTTTCTTATTTCCAAAATCGTCATCTATTTTACAATATTGATTATGAAATCCTCTTTGAAATTAAATGCATTGTCCATCAGAATGATTTACGCATCTGAAAGAATTATCCCTTGGAAGATAATTTACGCAATTTACTTCAGATACTTTTCCAGTTTTTACATCAATTCGAATAAAAACTGTGTTTCCCTCGCATCTTGAGCAGATTATTTTTTCCAGAGTTCCATCAATATTTTTTATCATTTTAAAAATTTCCTATTTTTGAAAGGCAAAAAATTTCCTATTTTTTTCATCTTAAAAATCTTCGCTCATTCCTGCTCTGCTGCCCGCGAAATTCATTCCGCCTTTTTTTCCTGAAGAAGCAATGACGTCGTCGATTCTTAAAATCATATTCGCAACTTCTGAAGCAGATTTTATTGCTTGACTTTTAATTTTATAGGGTTCAATTATTTTTGCTGCGAGGACATTTTCAATTTTGTTTGTAAAAAGATTTAATCCTGCGTTTTTTTCTCCAGCGTCGTGTTTTGATTTTAATTCAGTTAGTACATCAATCGGGTCCATTCCAGCATTTTCTGCGAGTGTTGTTGGAATAAATTCGAGCGCTGATGCAAATTCTTCGACGGCGAGTTGCTCTCTTCCAGATAAAGTTTGCCCGAATTCTCTTAATCTTTTTGCGAGCTCGATTTCAATTGCTCCTCCGCCAGGCACAACTAATCCTGTTTTTAATGCAGAAGAAACATCTCCTAACCCGTCTTTAATTGCTCTTTCAATTTCGTCGATGACATGTTCGCTTCCGCCGTGAATTAAAATTGTAATTGCTTTTGGATTTCTGCAACCCCTAACATAAGTATAAGTGTCGTCGCTGTGCTTGATTTCTTCGACGATGTCTGCCTCTCCCAATTCAAATTGGTTTAATTCATTTAAATTTGAAATTATTTTTCCTCCTGTTGCTTTGGAAATTTTTTCCATGTCAGACTTTGCAACTCGCCGGCAAACATAAATTCCTTCTTTGCTTAACAAATATTGGGCGAAATCATCAACGCCCTTTTGGCAGAAAACAACACTTGCCCCCGAATTCATAATTTTTGCAACCATGTCTCTGATTATTTTTTCTTCCTGATTCAAAAAACTTTGGAGCTGTTCTGGAGAGGAAATTGAAATTTTTGTGTCTATCTCTGGATTTTTTAATTCCAGAGGAAAATCAATCAATGCGATTTTTGCATTATCAACTCTCGACGGCATATCCTGCGAAACTTTTTCCTTGTCCAAAACAATTCCAAAAATTATTTCTGTGTCTTCTATCCCATCTCCCTTGGATTTTTCAATTTTAATATTGCTTAAATCAATTTTATTTCCTACTTTAATTTGATTAACTGCTTCGATAATTAATTCCGCGAATTTTTCCCTTGAATCTTCTGCACCTTTTCCGGTCATTGCAGTCATTGCAATTTGCTTTAGAATTTCGGTGTCTTCGCCTGTAATTTTTAGGGAAATGTCCATTAAAATTTCCTGTGCTTTTTCTGCGGCTAATCTATAACCTTTGGTGATTACTATTGGATGTATTTTTTTGTCGAGCAATTTTTCTGCATTTTCCAATAATTTTCCGGCAATCATTACTGCAGTTGTTGTTCCGTCGCCAACTTCTGATTCCTGCGTCTTTGCTATTTCAACCATCATTTTTGCGGCAGGATGTTCAATTTGCATTTCTTCGAGAATTGTAACTCCGTCGTTGGTGATGATAATATCGTTCGTCGGAGAAACTAGCATTTTGTCCATTCCTTTTGGGCCGAGAGTTGTTTTAACTATTTCTGCAACCATTTTTGCAGCCATGATATTATTTCTTTGAGCGTCCTTGCCCATAATTCTCTGAATATCTTCAGGCATTAAAATAACAGGTTTGTCTGACATTTGAAATTTTTTATTTTTATTAATTAAAAATTCTTTAAATTCTATTTAAAGATTATTGTGATGGAGAGGCACCTTAAAAACTGCGCTCCTATCGTCGCAGATTAATGAAATTGAGGTAGTATGAATTCTCGTTGATAATTTGATTATAATTTTATTGATAATTACCTATAATTTTTTCCACTACTTCAAAAATATAAATCGCCGAATAAAATGAGGTGCAATTTTTCCTTTTTAAAAATTGTTATACTCTGGGCTAATCTTATTTTTTGGATAATGTTTATATATAAAAACACCCTCTAAAAGATATGAAAAAAACAGGAAATTTATGGAAAATAAGAAATTTTCCAAATCATTCAAAACAAGAAGTTTTGAAGATTTTGCCTCTCAAAAACAGGAAGTTTTCAAGATGAAAAATGTGCTTGTTTCAGATGTAATGACGCGGGAGCCTGTGATAATTAATCCAGAGACGAATTTGCTGGAATGTTCCAAAATTATGGTTAAGAAAAAAATCGGGTGCCTGCTGATAGTTAATGAGAAAAAACTCGTCGGAGTTATATCAAAAAAAGATATTTTGTGGGCATTAGTAAAAAAGTCAAAAGAAGATTTGTCGAAAATCCGGGCTATTGATATTTCTCCAAAAAAAATCGCTACAATAAAACCTGATGCAACAATTGAAGAAGCAATTAGCAAAATGAAAAAACTGAAATTTCAGAAACTTCCAGTTATACAGGACAATAATTTTGTTGGTTTATTGACGGCAAAAGATATACTGAATTTTTATCCTGAATTTTACAAAGAACTTGATGAATTTGACCAGATAAAAGAAGAAAGTGAAAAGTTAAAAAGAATAGCGACGAGAAGAAGCAAGGTTGTCGAGGGAATGTGCGAAGAATGCGGGAATTATGATTTCTTGACAAGGGTTAACAGTGTGATGATTTGCGATTCATGCAGAAATGCGATTTGAGGGAAAAATTTTTGGATATTGTTTAGTAGATATTTAAAAAATTGCGCTCCTATCGTTGCGGATTTATATTAATTAGTAATATAAAAAACTACGAATTATTTGATTTCAGTTAATTTTTCTACATTACTTAAATTTTTTTTATTAATCTGCAAACTTGTGAGCAGGTAATTTATTCTTACTAATTTTTATTTTAA
>CAYITA010000004.1:0-19261 GCA_964366165.1 Candidatus Woesearchaeota archaeon | reverse complement strand
TTTTTTGCTTCTTTTTGATTTTTTAATTTTTTTACGCTTCCATTATTTAATTTAACAATCGGCCCGTCTATAGAATCACATGAAGTTATTGCGCATCCTTTTGTTGGTTTTTCTATTTTCAATTGCGTTCCAATAGCAATAAAATCGTCGGTGATTGCCATTGTTGCCGGATGCACCGACGCTGCTGAAAAACCAGAAGTTCTTCCTCGCCCGTATCTGAATCTAAATGCTCCGCTCCTCGACGGATGCCCGTAAATCGGCCTTCCTGCAACTAAATCTTTAATATATGTCGGCGACTCTGAACTGCTTTTTCCAATATTTCTTTTTTCATGCAACTCAATATAATCTTTTAAAAAATCCCATCCTGTGGAATTTATTCCATTTTTTTTCGCTGAATTCAAGAGCCTAAAACCTTTTGCTGCTTTTTGCGCCAATCCCTCGGAAAAAATCAAACACATTCCTCCGCGAATATAATTTGTCTCAACTCTCTCGAGATTTTTATAATTAGAAACTTCCATTTTATGTGTTGGTTCTCCGCAAATTTGAATAGGAAGATTTTTCGCAAGAAAAATAATTTCTTCTTCAGTCGGAAAATACTGCAGATTAGTTATTCTCTCATGATAATCTGTATTTTCAGAAACATATCTTTTAATTTCGTCGTCGGTGGCATCATATTTTGCATATCCAAATAATTCACGGAGATAGTCTATTAAAATAAGAACCATACACTCTCCAGTAGTTCCTGCACTTCTAATCGGCCCTGAAAAATAAGCTTTGAAATATTCTTTTCCATCTCTTGTCCTGCCTAATTTTATTTCTGTAAATCCCTCGATAGGAGAAGAAACAACACCCAGAGTATAATAAGCAAAACCAATTCTAATCCCTGCGGTTATTGCCTCCAACAGCGAAGAGAATTCGCAGAATTTTTGTTTGGCAACTTCCTCGGCAATTTTAAAAACAACAGTTGAATCTAATTTCCCGTATTCTTTTTCTAATTCCAGAATTCTGTCTGCAATTTTAGAATCTTTCATCTGCGGATAAATTGTTGAAATAAGCCCGACAACTTTTTCTGCCATCGACATCGCAAGCGGAATTTCAACTTCCTTAACAGGATCCAATCCCTTTTTTCTTGCTTTTTCAGCTATCTCATAAACTTCCCTTGTTTGTTTCTCGATTTGCTTGAAATATTTTTGTATGTTCATCTTAAAAAGTTTTTATAGTTCATTTTTTATTTTTAATTTTAAATCGTTTATTTTTTCTAAAATTTCATTCCAATTCTTAATTCGGATAATATTTTCTGATTTAGATTCATCAAAGTTTTTATTCCAAGGTTTATCAAAAAGAAATGCTCGTATTCCTTTTTTTGCGCAATCAAAACAATAGTCTGGCTGATCCTCTATAATAATTTCAACTCCCTCGTCCTCGCAAATTTCAGATTTAGATTTTAATCCATTTTTAAAACGATCTCCTGAATGAATTAATTTAAAATTTATATTTGAAAAATTTTTTGTTAAAAAATTTTCGGTTTTAGATTTAAAATCAATTGGCCTTGAGGTAATAAAAAACAATTCATTATTCTCTGAAAGTTTAGGAATAGATTCTACTGCACCTTCGATAAGTTTAACCCTCTCGAAAATTGGAGATTTAAAAAATTCATGAGCCAAATTAAATGAATCTTCTTTACTAATCCCAAGGTTTTTCCAAAGGTCATAGGTGAGTATATCTTCTTTCTTCGCTTCTTTTTCAAATTTTTTATTAAATAATTCTAAATATCCCTCGACAAATTCGGCAACAACCTCATCAATATCAATTCCAATTCTCATTTTCTCATTTTATTTATTTTAATTTTTTGAATTCTCTGTTCATTTCTTATTTTAATTTCTTTTCCCATTTCTTCCATTATTCAAAATCCAACATTTTTATCGCCCTCGTCTTTAAATTCAGCATCGGAACCTTGCAAAAATCAGGCTCATTTCCCATTTTTTCTTGAAACGCAGTCATGCTTTCCCAACTTGAAATTGAAATTGTTAAAATATTATTATAATAAGAAACTGCGCTTTTGTGTGTGTGAGCAGAAACCAAAATATCTGGAATATTTTTTATAATGAAAGGGTCGTTTTCAGAAGGGAAATACAGCGTCGAAGAATGTGTTGGAGCCAAATGCCGGTTCTTCAATAAATAGTGCATAATTTTTTCAGGAGAGTGTGTAGCCTTTTCCCTGATTAATTTTGGAATATTTGAAGCATAATAGTGATAAGAATATCCATGATAAGTTAAAACATTAAATCCAGAAAAATTTTCTCTGGCTCCGATATTAACCTGACTTGGATTTCCAGTCATTATTACATTTTTTAAATCATACAACGGCCATGAATATTTTTCATCAAAAATCGGCTGAGGTTCCATAATTCTAAGCGAGTCGTGATTTCCAGGAGAAAGAATTATTTTTATGTCTTTTCTAATTTTATTTAATAACTCTGCAACCTTTTCATATTGAGCTTCAACATCTGGGATTAAAAGTTCGTTTTCTTGCCCGGGATAAATTCCAACACCTGCAACCAAATCACCGACGATAAAAATATATTTTATTTTTTTCACTTCCGGAGTGTTCAGAACATTTCCATTTAAATAATCAATAAACCTGTTAAAATTATTTTCAAGAAAAAGTTTGCTTCCAACATGCAAATCCCCTATGAATAAAACATATTCTTCATAAGGAGAAAATTTTCTTTCTTGAAGATAAGAATCTGGAAAAATAATGTCGTTTGCAAATAAAATTTCCCTGTTTCCAGAACACTTAAATCCTAAAACAGAATCCAATGCTATATCTTCTGCTTTTTCGTAAAGTTCTGGTTTATTATTATTCACTAAAATTCTTATTTTTCCTGTCAAATCCTCCACTTCCAATAAAATATTTTTATTTTTAGTAGTTCTTTTATCAGAAACTAAACCAATAACGAAAATGTTTTGTTTGTCTCCAAATATTTTATTTATTGAAACCAAATTATTTGTATCTAATCTCTCTTGAAGAAATCCAGACATATCATTTAATCTGTTTCTAAAATATTTTACAAAATCATCTACCTCTAACCTTTTGCTTAATGCAGGAAAATTAGAAATTATTTTAACATCTTGAACACTTCCTATGTTTGAGATACAAAAAACTTCCTGTTTTTTTTCATCTTCAAAATTTCCTGTTCCTGTTTTCTTCATCTTGAACATTTCTTGTGTTTGAGAGGCAGAAAATTTCCTATTTTCTGCATCTCTGAAATCATTTTGCTCTTCAGATTTTAGAACCATTTCAGAATTATTTTGTGTGTTGGATATTGGAGCAATTTCAAAATTATTTTGTGTGTTAGAAATTTCGGAATTAAATTCAGGTGTTCTAATAATGTTTTGATTATTCGTCATTTCATGAATGATTTCTTTTGAGATTTGAATATTTAATCCAAGTCGAATTTTCAGCCTTTCGACATTTTTTTGTGTTTCTTCTGGAAGGTTTAAAATAATTTCGCTAACCTGTTCTTTATTTTCTTCAAAAAGATTTTTTGTGATTATTCTTTTTTTAGTTCGGGCACCAATTTTTTCTATGATTAATTTAGCCGTCTCAACATCTTCAGCGTCGGTAAATAAATTAAGAACATCTTTATCTACTAATAAGCCCTTTCTTAAGAAAAATTTCAAAATTTCCTGAATGTCCATTTTTAATATGAGTTTTAATTTTAACCATAATTCAAAGATTCTTCGATAATTTCTTTTGCTTTTCTAAGTATATCATTGCTTATTGCTAATTTTATTTCTCTCATTCTCCCTCCCCTGCCTTTTGAAATAATTTTTACATTTATTATTCCAAGCATGTCAAATTCCTGAATTATGTCAGAAACTCTTCTTTGGGTTAATGTATCCACTTTATATTTTTGGCACAAATCTTGATAATAATTATAAACATCACCGGTAAAAACTGGCTCTTTTTTTTGTTTTTCATTTAAATTTATAATCGAATACAAAACTAATTGAAATTGTTTTGGTTCTGTTTTAATAACATCTAAAATTTTATCCCTCTCTATTTTATTATTGGCCTCGTCGATGTGTTTTAACAAAATTTTTTTGCTTTTATCCCTCTCTGCAAGCTCTCCTGCAATCCTAAGCAAATCTAATGCTCTTCTTGCATCTCCATGCTCTCTGGCAGCAAAAGCAGCGCATTTAGCAACAACCCCTTCCTGAATAATTCCTTCATTAAAAGCAGTTTCTGCTCTTTTTTTAAGAATTTCCTGTAACTGCAGTGCATTATAAGGAGGAAAAACAATTTCTTCTTCACTTAACGAACTCCTAACTCGCGGATCAATTTCATCTAAAAAAGTCAAATCATTGCTAATTCCAACAATAACTATCTGTGCTTTGCTTAACTCTGAATTTAATCTGGTTAAATTATAAAGAAAGGTGTCAGAAATTTTTTTAACTGTTTGGTCAATTTCGTCCAAGATTAAAACAATCAATTGTTTTTCCCCATCAATTAATTCAATAAATTTATTATAAACAGATTCTGTTGGCAAGCCTGTTGCAGGAACCTCCCCTCCAAGTTTTTTTATTAATCCTGCTAAAATTCTGTATTCAGTATCTGAAACTTTTTTTAATTTGCAGTTCAAATATTCTATTCTTAATTTAAAATCACCTTCTTTTCTAGCCCTTTTTAACAATTCATCTCTTACATATTGAATAGAAAGAGTTTTCCCAGTTCCTGTTTTTCCATATAAAAATAAATTACTACACTTATCCCCTTTTAAAATTGGAGCTAAAATAGACGCAATTTGCCGGATTTGTTCTTCTCTGTGTGGTATTTGATCTGGTTGATAACTGGATTGAAGAATAAATTTATTTTTGAAAATATTATATTTATCTACTGAATTAAAAATCTCATCAAGTTCTATTGTCATTTCATACTCCAAATTTTATTTTAAATTTTCCTCTTTTAATTTTAAAATCAAATCCTATCCCTTATTTAAATATTTATATCACTGAAAATATAATTCCCACACAGAGCTTAGTTTCCTATGGAAGTTTAATAGTGGGTTTAGTTGTCAACGGAAAAAAATTAGTTTGATATATAAATAGTTATGACTACTAAAAAAGAGGTACACCTATATTTCCTATGGAAAACTATTAAATTTAATTGTGTTTTGTAAATTTTATTTATCTTCTTTAAACAAGTCTTTTGTAAAATTCCGTAAACAAACCCATGTTTTGTAAATTTTATTTATCTTCTTTAAACAAGTCTTTTGTAAAATTCCGTAAACAAACCCATGTTTTGTAAATTTTATTTATCTTTTGTAAATAAATATTCTATAAAATTCTGTAAACAAACATTTTGTAAAAATCCTTATCAGTTTAAATAAATAATAACTTAAATAAATAATTTATTTTAATTTTATTATATATTATATTATAATTTTTATTTATTATATATTATATTATATTCTATACTATATAAAAATTAATAAATAAAATAAAAATTCAAAAAACTCAAAAACCCTTTATAAACATTTCCATAAGAAATCATGGGGTGAGAGACTTTCTTTATATTATATTTTTTAAAACAAATATTTATTTTACCCCTTTTTTTATCAAAATTATCTATTTTTAATTCAATTTATATACTTCTAAATCTACTTAATTCCACAGAAAACTTTATAAAGAATTTTCTTCTAAATTTTATATGCAAAATGAAAAAAATCCGTTTAGTGCTATTTTAGGCAAGATGGTAGTTACAAAAGAAGGTAAAAGACTGGGATTTGTTAAAGATATTTCCTTTGAAATTCGTTCAGGAGAATTAATTAATCTTATTTTAAAAGATCCAACAAATTATACAAAAAACCTCAATTTAGAAAGATCGTCCTCAAACGAATCCCTGATACCTTATTCCTCAATTATTGCTATTGGAGATTTTGTTATTATTTCTGAAGAAGATTTAATTTAAATTATTTATTTGTAACAAATCTCTTTAAGTTATTTAAATTATTTATTTGTAACAAATCTCTTTAAGTTATTTAAATTATTTATTTATAATAAAATTTATTTAAACCAATTTTTAGATATAATCAAAGCAACCCACTAAATTTATCAAAAAACTAATTCAATGTCCAACACCCTTAACATTTTATCCTTTAAACCGAACACCACAAAATCTTTTTCAAAAACAAAAAACACCCAAATATTTAAAAATGTAATTTTTATTTAATAATAAGATGAGATTAATTGGCTTTAATTTTACTAAGATTAGTATAAAAAAATTATCTAATGAATTAAAGGACTTGAAAATAAATACTAATATAAATATAAATAGTATTGAAAAAGCAAGTACAGATATGATTAAAATAAAAGAAGATATTCTCGGTTTAAAATTTGAATATGAGCTGGATTACAACCCAAATATTGCTAAAATAGAAATCGAAGGAAATGCTCTTTTGGCAATTGATCCTAAAACCTCTAAAGAAATCCTTAAAACATGGGAAGATAAAAAATTACCTGATGAATTTAGAGTTTCAATTCTAAATATAATTTATAAAAAATCAAATATTAAAGCAATAGAATTAGAAGAAGAGATGAATCTTCCAATACATGTTCCAATGCCAGTCCTCTCAAAACCAAAAGAAGAGAAAGAATAAAGCAATTTCCCATTCCTTATTTTTAAAAAAATTCCTAAAAAACCACCTAAAAAATTTAAAAAGACTTATTCTTTATTTTAATTATGCAAATATCTTATAAAAAAAAAGAGAAAATTTATGAACAAATTTTAGCCCTTTTATTCTCCAAATCTCCAAAAGCCTTATTTACAAATCAAATAGCATCTGAAATAGCAAGAGATGAAGAATTTATTAAAAACCTTTTATTAGAATTAAAAAAGAAAAATCTCGTAATACAAATCAACAAGAACCCTAATGGAATTGATTATAAAAGAAGATCTAGGTGGAAGTTAACTGAGATAGTCTACAAAGCATATAAACAACACCAAGAAATAAATTAGTATATTTTAGTATCTTAAAATTTTTATACTCTAATAGGTTTAGTTTCAAATGGATGAAAATATAAAAGAGGCTTTTTTTAAAGTTAAGGAAGACATTTTTCTAATTAAACAAGAATTAAATAATTTAAAAAAAGATTTAAACGAAACCAGAAATTATATTTCAAATCTTTGTGAGATTCTAAAGAAACTATCCAAAAAAACAGAAAAAATAACAATTGTTAACAAAGATAATTCTAAAAAACATACCCTTACTAATCTAACACATAATCTTGTTAGTTCATCATATATCGGTGATGTTCCAACATACCAACAAGAAATAAATGATTTAAAACCTAATAATTTAACAACTTCCACTAGAAATGAAGGGGTTCCAACAGACAAACAGACAAACCAACAAACAAACCAACAGACAGATAAAAGTTCGCACAATAAAGATATTAAAATCGAAGACCCAATTAATAAAGCCTCTGAAATATTAAATTCATTAGATAATATAAAAAAAGAATTAAGACTTAAATTTAAAAGATTAACAGAACAAGAATTTTTGGTTTTCTCCATATTATATCAATTAGAAGAAGAAATGGAACATGTTAGCTACAAATTAATCTCTGAAAAGCTTAATTTAACTGAAAGTTCAATTAGGGACTATGTAGGAAGACTCATTAAAAAAGGCATTCCTATAGATAAAATTAAGATAAATAACAAGCAAATCAATCTCAAAATCTCACAAAATTTAAGAAAAATAGCTCCCCTATCTACTATTTTACAACTTAGAGATTTATAATTATATTTATTCGTTATAACGATTAAATATAACCCTTCCTTTTTGTTTCTTACACAATTTTGAATGCACCTTTTTTCCTCTTTTTATATTTTTCTAACTAATTTTTTCAGTTTTTTGATATTTTTTTCCCTTATCAACCCTCACTTTTGACTTTTTTAATAACATCTCTTTTGTTTTTTCATTAATAAATACCCTCTTTTTACCATTTATTTCAGTTATTTCTTCTATCAAACCCACACTTTTCTGTTTTATTCTATTTATTTGACCCCTCATAGTTGATCTCTCTTTTCCTAACATTGCTGCTAAATCATCATAACTTAATTTCAAATCACTATTTAATAATATCCACACTATAGCCCTTTCAGTTATAGAAAATTGCTCTAGATTTGGTGTTTCAACACCTGTTTCAACACCTGTTTCAACAACATAAACACCTGTTTGTTTATTAAACACTCTCTTAGGTGTTTTAAACACACCCCTTGTTTTTAACTGATTCATTATAGAAATCATATTTTTTATATTTTCTACATCTTCTTGAATAGACGATAAAACTTCCTTTAAATCATTTACTTCATTTTGTATTATTTTTTTTTCAGAATCTAGATGTTTAATCCAACCACTTATTCCATGAATATCTTTTTTTACAAACTCAAACCCCCTTTTTGTTTCTTCTTCAATACGGCTCACTTCCTTATTTTTAGAAAACCACCAAAACATTAATTATTTTTAGAAAATATAGTTTAAAAATCTTTCCATTTTCCGAAGACGAAAAAATTCTTTTTTTTCAATAAAAACTAAAATTATTCATCATCGTTTTTTATTAAAAATTTTGCTGTTTATTCAAAATTAAAAATAAAAACAGGCTGTTTAAACAATCATAAACAGATACAAACAAATAAAAATATATGAATTTAATGAAGGTTTGCCCCATTCAAATATATTTTTATAAAAATTATTAAATAAATAGAATGAACTAAGATAACCTAAGTGAACAAAAGCCATAATAACAAAAATAATTAATTCAAAAAATACCCGAAAAACTTTTTTTATCTTAATTTAATCATACACAAATAATTTCATATCTTTTTATTTATAAATTATTATTTAGTATTAAGTCAAGTTCATAACTCAACATAAAGAATAGTGAAAATAAAAATGCCTGCTCCTTCGTCGCAGATTTTCTATTAATAAGTAATATGAATCCGACGAGCAAAGCGAGGAACATTTTTCTAATAATCAATTGTTAATTCTTTTTCTGTGTAAATAATGTTAATTTTCAAGATGGACTTAACATTTAGATACGACCATATTTTAAAATTTCATTTAATATTAAATCCTTAAAAACCTTCGAATTCTTTGGAAAGTTTGTTAAGATTTTTATAATTGTCAGAAAACAATTAAGAAGAATATAAACGTTTGTTTTTCAATTCTCGTGAAATTGGTTTCAACCAAATAATTTTTCAAATTTCACCATTAGCCCAATCTTTTTTTATCCATATCAATTAATTTCACATAATGTTCTTTGATAAATTTTCAGTTATTAATAACAGTAACATCCCCTGCAGTAGGTTTTTTTGTCTTTAGAAGGGGTTTCTCATCATCAAAATTTATTTTTATGACACGAATACTTTTTGAAATATATTCAAAAGAAATCGCCCCACTATTGCAGATTCCAACAAAGATAAAAAATACCTCTTTCAGTGACAGATTGTATAATCAATCCCTTCAACCAAGAAAATTTTAAACGAAATTATTAATAAATCATCTTATCTATTAACTATTCTATCAAATAAAATATGAACTAAGTTAACCTTTGTTTACAAAACTCCCCCAACAATTAATTTTGAAAAATTTTGTAGGATAATTATCTAATTTTTCATAAAAAACCTTTTTTTGTGGTAAAGATTCGCACAATATACATTGTGCGAACCACAAAATTTGTTAGATTTTCATCCCCGAATCACTTCCTTTATTCTCTCAATTATTTCTTGTTTTTTCTCTGGAGAAAGAAGTTGATTTAATTGTGGGTAAAATACTTCATTCTCAAAATCAACATGTCTGACCAAAATAATCCTCAACCCTGATAAATTTGGCATCATTCCTCGATTTAAACCCA
The DNA here is from genome assembly GCA_964366165.1 of Candidatus Woesearchaeota archaeon. Lineage (GTDB taxonomy): Archaea > Nanobdellota > Nanobdellia > Pacearchaeales > GW2011-AR1 > CAYITA01. The sequence goes on along the minus strand of CAYITA010000004.1, from coordinate 9,340 downwards.
CCTCAATATTATTTATTAGCTCAATAATACTTCCATGTTCATACATCAAATCAAAAATATCTGATACTTCCTTATCCTTTATTTTATCAAGTATACTAAAAATTGCCTTCTCTTCAACAAAAAAATGTTTTTCTAAATTCCACTTAAATCGGCTAAACTTTTCTTTGGCTAGAACCAAATCATTATCTGCAATACTTTCAAATTCTCTAATAATATTGATTATTCTTTTATGTTCTTCCAACATCAAATTCTCTATATTTTCTTGCATATTCTTATATCATTTCTATCTTTTTAATAATTTATGAATTAAAAAATATATAAAAAAATATTTAAAGGGGTTCGCACAATAATTTATATGAGTTATAAAAAGAGAGGAAAGATTCAATGAATTCTAAAATTTTTCTTGAAAAACTTAAAGTAGAATTAAAAATCTCTAAAAATTCAGAATACACTCTAAGGAATTATCTTTCAGCAAATGAAAAATTATTAATATATTCTAAAAAAGAACCAAAAAAAATTACAGAAGATGATTTAAAACTCTATATAGCTAATAATTTAAGCAAAAGTTCTGCAATATCAATAATACTTTTTCTTTCTGCAATAAAATATGCATATTCAAATATCTTAAAATCTGATCCATCAATAGGGATTAAACGCCCAAAAAGAGAAAAGAAAATACCCGTAGTATTAGCAAAAGAAGAAATCAAAAAATTACTGGAGAGTTTAGATACAAAAAAATCAAAGTTAATGGTGTCTTTAATGTATGCTTGCGGATTAAGAGTTTCTGAATTAATTAACCTGCAAATAAATAATTTTAATTTTGAAGAATCAATTGGGCATATAAGGCAAGCGAAAGGAAAAAAAGATAGAATCTTTAACATCCCTTCTTTTTTAGTTAATGATTTAAAAAAACAAGTAGTGCAACAAAAAGAAAAAGGAGAAAATGAATATTTATTTACTGGTCCAAAAAGAAAATTGTCGTCGAGAAATCTGCAAAAAATTGTAAGTAAAGCTAGTAAAAGGGCGGGAATTGAAAAGGGAGTTCATTGTCACACATTAAGGCACAGTTACGCTACACATTTATTAGAAAACGGAGTAGATATAAGAAAAATTCAGGAACTTTTAGGACACGCAGATTTAAGCACAACACAAATTTATACCCACATATCTACAGAAGAATTAAAAAAAATAAAATCGCCTTTAGATACGTTAATGAATTAAAAAATAAAAAATGACTTCCGAAATAGAAATTTTAAAAAAGGAAAATGAAACACTTAGGCAGGAACTTGAAAAATTTAAATTTCAAAAAGATAACAAAAAGAAAGGTATGCTAAAAAAAGCAATAAAAGGAGAGTTGATGTCAAGACCCCCCTTTGGATACAAAATTGTAAATAATAAAATGGTGCCTGCTGAAAATTGGAAAGAAATTGAGGAAATCTTTGAAGAATTTTTAAATAATAAAGTGAGTCTTAGGAAATTATCTAAAAAACATAGTCTTTCGGTTAACGGATTAAAAAAAATACTTAAGAATTTTACTTATATCGGAAAAATAAAATTTGATAAACAAATAATTCAAGGAAAACACCAGCCAATTATTTCATCAACCTTATTTAATCACATTCAAAATAAAATTGCTCAGTTAGGTATTAAGTAGTATATGTGTAGCCACATGACATATGCCCCCCCCAAAATAAAAATTTGCTCGCAACTTTGTTGCTCAAATTAATTTAACTCCGAAATTGATTTCATCAAATTTCTCCGTCGAGAATTGAAGTAAGCCGATAAAATTTTTACCGTACTATTTTTATTCCCAAAAATTTTTCCTTATCGCAAGATTGGAAAAATTTCATCAATATCGAGCGAAGCGAGCCAAATTACATATAAATGAATGGTGACAAATGTCTGGTGTGAGCACAGTATTAAGTAGTATAATTATATTTTTATACTTTCTATATTCTCTCTCCTTTTTTAGTTTATGCTGCAGATATTATCACTAGTGATTTATATTCAAAATCCTTTGGAGAATTAGTTAACAATCACAATTATGTTCCTATGTTTTAAATTTATCTGTAAGATGTTTGCCTATTTTTTCTAGCTTTACTATCTCCGGGCTTGTAAGCTTCTTTTCTCCTCACATCTGCAATAAGCATGTTTCTATCATATTCTAAATAAGTTTTTTCAAGTTTTTTGGATAATAAAGAATTTACATTGGAATTTTGCTTTTTTGAAAATTCTAAAATTGCTTTTGCTAGTGCTAATCTCGCAGCCTCGATTTGACTTTTTTCTCCACCACCCCTAACATTTATTATGATATCAAAATTAACTTTACCCAGAATTTTTTCAGCAATTTTAATCGGTTCTTCTATTTTCAGTTTATTAAAAAATTGAAGATTTTTGTAATTTATTTCATTTATTTTTATAATTCCCTTTCCCGGAGTTAAAACTGCTCTTGCTATTGCAGTTTTTCTTTTTCCCGAAGTTATTATTTTATTTTCCATTTTTATAAATCTTTTATTTTTGTAATTTTTCCGTGTTTTTCTTTTCCCCCAGTAATTTTTTTACTTGCTTCATATTCTTTTGGAATTTTATCATAACATTTTATTTTTTTCCAAGCATCTCGGCCCCTTCCATCTCGATAATTAGGCAACATCCCCCTTATAGTTCTCTTAACAATTTTTTCACTACTTTTATGATGTTTAGGCCCTGTTTGTCCATAACCAACTCTACCCCTCTTTTCTAAAAAACTTTTTTGAATATTTTTTTTATTTCCAGTTATTAAAACCTCCCCGCAATTAACAATTACAATTTCTTCACCTTTTAGAGATTCTTTAGCAGCATAACTAGCAAGCCTTCCCAATACCGCATTTTTTCCATCAATTATTTTCATATTTGAATTTTTCCTGAATTTAAATGTTAGAAAATTTTAATTTTCACCATTTTAAAGATATTCCCTTCCCTTTTCTTCTAATCTATTCATCAGAAAACATGTAGCTAATATATATGGCGCTCTTTTTTCTCCAAAAGTTTCTACAATCTCTCTTCCAATTTCTTTTCTTGCTGCAGCTCTCCAATCTATAGCTGGAGGTTCATATACTCCCGCAAACATTCCAATATTTTTAGGATTACTTTCTAAATTACCCGCTACAGACATTATTTTTCTAATCTCTTCGGCTATTTTTATTTTATCTTGACGAATTCCACTACCCTTATAAGTTTTATATTTTTTCATTTTAAAATTTTAACCCCCTTGCATTTAGGATTTTTTTTAATTTCATCGACTATTAAAATAACTTCGCTTTTAGACTTTAACAATTTTTCTTTAGCTTTTTCAGAAAAACCAATCGCAGCAATTTTTATTTTTTTATTTATTTCTCCCTGACTTAAAACTTTTCCAGGAATAACAACTATTTCACCCTCTTTAACTTCTTTATCAATTTCATTAAGATTCATATTTCTCCAATTTTTTCTCGAACCAGCAACAATTCCAGCAACTTCCAACCAGCATTTATTTTTTTTAGCAAGTCTTATAGTTTCAATTAACTCCAGATTGGTTTTTCTTTGCTCTTGTTTTGAAATTTTTGTTTTGCTTTTCATTTTGAATTTTTCCTATTTTCCAAAAAAGGTAAAAAATTTTATTTTTTGTGCCGGCATTTTCTGAAAATTTTAATTTTTAATTACACTCCCACATAATATTTTAATTCTTTTAAGACTATTCTCCTTAATGTAATGTCTAATAAATCTAGTTTATCTTTTTCAAATGGTTTTTTATTTTTTAATTGATATCTTAATGCAAATGTTGCTGTGGGTATATTTCCACTATCTATTACATATTCTTCTATCAGAGTTTTTTCAACTCTTATAACTTCATACAACCCCTTAATTGTTCTATCTCTTACCAAATCATCTTGTTTGTATAACTTTTGAAATCTTGGAAGGAACCATTGAAAAAAATCAACATCCCAATGCCTATTTCCTAGTTCAGTTCTAATAGTCTCTGCATTATCTAATCTCAGTAATTCTAATGTTTCATCTAAACTATTTTCAGGAAAACCAATTTGTTTTAATCTTTTTCTATAATTTTCTGTATCTGTCATTTTTAGTATTTAAACGAGAAATATTTTTTCCCGCTAACGCGATTTACTCGCAGGTAAAAAATCAACTCAAAAATGGTTTAAAAATCTGTCGGTATTTAATTTTAAAAGTGTTAATTAAATTATAATTCAAACAAACTTATTCTATACTTTAATTGTACAGCATGTTCATTAAATAATTCGTTTCTTATTTCTTCAATTATTTCCTTATTCCTATCCAAATATTCAATTCTTTCTTCTTCGCCCAATCTTCTGGTTTTTTCAAAAACTGCTTTTTCAAGCGCAGAATCAACCTTTCTCGGAAGTTACCCAAGATTTTCTTTTAATGCTGTTAAACACTCATTTCTTTTCTGTAGATGAGAAGATATAATTTTTTTTCTAAATCTATCAAAATATTCCAAAATTCTTTTAAACATAATTAAATAAAGTTTTTTTTATTTTATAAATTTTATTATACTAATCATGCGGGCGAAAGGGTTCGAACCTTCGTAGGCACTAAGCCAACAGCTCTTGAGGCTGTCCCGTTTGACCGCTCCGGCACGCCCGCATATAATTTCTAAAAATAAGTAACTTATAAAATTTTGCTTAGTATATTGGGTGTGACGGAGAATCTCCGGCCGAGCGATTTCGTGGTAGAGAGAAAATAAAAAAGAAATAACTCGTGCGAAGTCGCGAGCAACGCCCGCGCAATATTCAGAAAAATAATTAACTTATAAAATTATTGTATTTATTAATCCATGTTCATAACCTTAAATTTGCACTCGTTTCACTCGTGATTTATTTTAAATAAGTAGTTGGAGAAACAACAAATTATCGGTTATTTATCGATGACGTTTTTACATTTACTAATTTTATCAATCCAAGCGTGAGCGAGCATTTTTTCTTTTTGAGAATGTTAAGCATCAAGACTGATTTTACACTTAATTAAAAACTAAAAAATTATTTTATTTTTTTTGAAATTTCTGTCAAATCTTTTTTCAATTCATCTATAGAATTTTTAAACATATTATTCGCACTCATTTGTCCAAAAGATTCTATTGTTATTATTAATCCTTTACCTATATTTGTTTCAGATGTCTTGCCTCTTTCCTTGCACACTCCCTCGCAAATATCACAAACTTCTTGTTTTTTATTATCAATTACAATAATCTTATCCCCCTTTTCTTTTATCTCAACTTCCGGACAAAATTTTTTTATTTCTTCCTTAAATTCCTTGTCCATTACAATTTCAGAAACATTTCTATAAAACATTAAACCAGGAGAAAATTTAGAATGTTCTTTTCCCTTGCCCAATCTCACTTCTGCAACAAGTTCTAATTCTTTTCCTTTGTCTAATATAACTATCGGAATATTTTTATAAGCAACTTTTATTTTTCCAGAAATATTCCCAGAAGTAACTATCCCCTCTTTTTTTGCTAATTTTAATTTTAATGTAGATTTTTCATCAATACCATCTTCCATAATTAAAGGAATTAATCCCATTCGATGAGCAATTGTCTCATCGTATAATGGAGAATCATTTTTATAAATTTCAACTTCATCTATTGCTAATATTGGAATTTCATTAACATATCTTCTAATTGAATTTATTAAAGTATCTTCTATATCTGCATTGAATGTCATCTGATTTTCTTTTTTTTCAATAATTTCCATTTTTTTAATCTTAATAATGTTATTTAAATCTTCAACTCACAAGAGTTGAATGAGTTAAAAAACTCTAATGAGTTTTTTAAATCTTCGTTTATGATAATTTAATTTTAAACTCTCCTGCCTCTCCTGCCTCCCTTTTTCTTTGGCCCTCCTCTCGGACTTCTAGTAGTATCCAATATGTTAAGTATTTTAAAACCCGCTCTCGAAAAACTTTTAATTATTGAATGAGCTCCTGGACCTGGAGCAGGATTTCCTGTTTTTGCTCTTATTCTAACAAATAATGATTTGATTCCATATTCTTTCAGAGTATCTTCAACTCTTTTCGCAATAAACATCGCAATTGTAGGATTTGCTTTAAGCCTGTCTTGTTTAGTAACCATTCCTCCAGTTATTTTTGCCAATGTTCTTCCAGACATATCTGTGATGTGAACAAAAGTATTATTAAAAGAAGTATAAATATTTACAACAGCCTCGTATTCTTTTGCTTTTTTATTTTCTAATTTTTCTTCTTCAATCATTTTGAACACTTCCTGTGTTTATCTTCAAAACTTCTTGTTTTGAATGAATTGGAAAATAAGAAATTTTCCAAGAAAGGTAAAAAATCAAAGATTTTTTTCATTTTTTTCCTCCAACTTTTTTTCTTTTATTGTTATTTTATTTTCCAATTCTACGGGAATAATATATGACGGGCTGTTAATTGCCCGGCCATCTACTAAAACCTTTTTGTGAGTTATCATTTGTCTTGCAGTTTTTATTGTAGGAGCAAATTTTTTATTAAAAATAACTGTTTGCAATCTTCTTTTTAAATAATCCTCTTTTTTTAATGATAAAACATTTCCGATAGAGGTAACATTTAATCCAATTTTGCTGAGCTGATTAAATAATTTTTGCTGCTCTGGTTTATCTGCAGAAATTAATCTTTTTGCCCTTTCTCTAATCGATCTGACATTTGCTTCAGCTTTCCAAATCTCTTTTTTATTTTTTAATCCAAATCTCTTTTTTAATTCAGCTTCTTCTTCTATTCTTAATTTGTCAAAAGGTCTTTTTGGCCTTGAATAAAGTTTATGTTTTCGTTTCATATTATTTTATTTATTTGTCTTTTCTTCTTTTTTTATTTTAGATTTAATTCCAGCACCTTTCTTTCGATTTTTTCTAAAGTGACTTCTTGTTCTTTGTCCTCTTAATGGCAAGCCAGCAGCATGCCTTAAACCTCTGTAACTTTTTATTTTCTTTAATCTTTTAATATCAAAATCTTTTCTTAATTCAAGGTCACTTCCAATAAAATGCTTATCTTCTCCGGTGTCAAAATCTTTTTGTCTATTTAAAAGAAATTTTGGAAATGTAGGATTTTTAATTAAATTTGATATCTTGTTTATTTCTTCTTCACTAAGAGAACCAATTTTTCTATTTTTATCAATTTTTAATTTTTGGCAAACAGCATTTGATAAACTCCAAGAAACACCCTTTATATTCGTCAAACCAGGATAAATTTTCATTCCTCCTTCTATATCGGTGGATAAAATTCTAATTATCTTTTCATTTGAATATTTTTGATTCGCTTGCATGTGAAAATTTCTTTTTTCTTCTTGTTTTGCTTCCATTGTAAATCTTACTAAATTTAAGTGATTAAAAATCTTTTGTTTTTAATCAATGCACAAAAAGATTGTATCTTTGTAACACAGTCAGTTCTTCTATGATTCTTTTCTCCACTGCCCTTTCTGGATCTGGCAAATTTTGAATTCTTTTTTTCATTTCCCCGAAGGATTCAAAAGTTTTTTCTTTTCTTTGCTTAAGTATTTCAGTCATATGTTTTTTACCCAATCCGGGCAAAAGTTCAATTTGGTGAATTCTTTTATTTATCGCCTCGGATTTATTGAAAAAATTAACAAATTCTTTCTCCCGCTCCTTAACGATTTTTTTTATGAATTCTTCTAATTGCTGTTTTGCCTGTTCAGTTAATTTTTCTCTATGCAATCTGCCAAGAATATAATACACTTTGTCTCTTTTACCCTCGCCAATATAAACTTTTTCACCAATTTCTAAAGAAACACCCCTTCGAGGAACAAGTTCAAGCAAAGTTAAATTTTTCTCTCCGATAACTTGTGCTATCGGCATCATTTTTCTTTCCAACGGATAACCATTTGGCAAATATTCCAGAACTATTGCATATTCTTCTTTTTCCATCTTTTTTATTTGTATTCTTTAATTGCATCAAGTATTTTTTTTGTTTCATCCTCATCCAATCCAATATCAGGAAAAATTTTATTTAATTCATCTTCATCTTCCGACATCAAATCAATTATTTTTGAAATATGATCTCTTTTAATTTTCATTGAATTTAAACCCTCTAATCTATTTCTTAATTCTTTGGCATCTTTTGAATTTATTTTTACAAATTTTCCAATAAATGTTTTTAATTCCGCATCTTTCAAATATTCCAATGCTTCAACCATGCTTATTGATTCCGCATTTTTTATCATCTTGAACACTTCCGGTTTTTGCCTTCAAAACTTCTTGTTTTGAATGGATTGGAAAATTTCTTATTTTCCAAGAGAGGTAAAAAATTTCTTATTTTTATCATTTTATTTATTTTATTAAACCTTTATTTTTTTTAAATGTATTGGCTCAATTAGAAATTCTTTTTCTTTAGTTTGATCTTTGATTTTTATTTTATAGGCTCTTCCAACTTTGCTTGCTACAATTCCGGTTCTTCCCTGCAGTCTTTCAGGGAAATTCACATCAATAGATTTTTCTCTTAAAACAGATACCTTATCCCCATCCTCAAATTTTTGAAAATAACGACTAAGTTGAATTCTTCCGCGAGTTCTAATTGATTTTTTATTTACCATTTTATTATTAATAAGTCAGAAATAATCTATTTAAAAAACTATCTGATGAAAAAATAAAAACTTTTCTAGGCAGTTTCTAATTTTTTTGAGAAATTGCAGTTATCATTCATATGGCACAAATCTCCCCTATTTTTTGCATCTTCCATATTTTTAACAATGGTATTAAACATTTTTTCTCCCCAAACTTTTTCTCCACATCTATGACAAACTGTTAAAACCAAATCATCTGGAATTTCTTTTCCGCAATACATACATTTTTGCATTTTTCCTCTTTTTTATTTTAATCTGATGCTGAAAATTAATTTAAGTTTTTAAACTTTTATATAAAACAGAACTATTCGTATCTCAAAGCATCAACAACATTTATTTTAGAAGCTCGCCATGCTGGGAAAACTCCGGAAATTGTTCCAATCAAAAATCCGAAGACAAGACAACCCAATACTAAATAAATCGGTGTAGCGACTTGCAATAAATTTGTATCGTAAATATTTTTTACAAAATATTCTATTGTTTTACTGAACCCAAAACCTAAAATTACTCCAATTATCGCACCAACTAATCCCAGCAAACCAGATTCAATCAGGAAAATATAAAGTATGTCTTTATTTTGTGCGCCAATTGCCTTCATAGTTCCAATTTCTTTTGTTCTCTCGACCACAGAAGTATACATTGTGTTTGCAATTCCAACACCGCCGACAATTAAAGAAATCATCGCGATGCTTGCAAGAAACGCAGTAATTATTAAAAGAA
>CAYITA010000003.1:0-21202 GCA_964366165.1 Candidatus Woesearchaeota archaeon | reverse complement strand
AGCGAATTTTCTGCAAGAAGAAACTGGTTAATTAATTTTGTCGAGGAGAATTTTAATCTCGTCGATGATTTTGAGATTAATGGGGAGAGGTATTTGGTTATTGAGGAGAAATAAAATTTCTATTGCTCGCTTCGCTCGAGATTAATAAAATTGAAGTAATCCAAATCTGACGAGATTTATTGGGAGGTGTTTTTGTATTAAATATGATAATAAAAATTATTCGGAGATATTGAGATTATTGAAAAAGTTAATTAAAAAGAAATTATAAATTTATTTAGCATAAACTGCCTGAGCAATTAACATTTGTCCAATTTCTGATTTTATTTGTTTTTCTTTTACTAATTCTTCAATTCTTTTTTTGAACGCATTTTTAACCATTTTTCTTCCAGATTGGTAATCCTCTGAAGTTAATTCAGGGGTAAATTTTCCGTCGGGATTAAACCAGATTTTTCCTTCAATTTCTCTTGTTTCAAAATCAATCCACCCATAACCTGCTCTACGAAATAAATAATGTGTTTCATCTTTAATCATACCTGGAATGTCAATTCCTGTTAATATTCTTTCTATATCAGGTAAATTTAATTGTTTACTAATTCTATCAAATAGTTCTTCATAAGGTTCTAATTGCTTCATAAATAATACTTATTCATTTAATTTATATTCTTTATTGTTATGGAATATATATTTATATAGTTTAATTTATTTTTTAGCAAATGAAAAAAACAGGAAATTTTTTGCCTTTTAAAAAACAGGAAATTTTTAAAATGAATAAAAATATGAAAATTAGGAAAATTTTCAAATCCTCGTTAAAAGGATTTGATTTTGGAAAAGAAATAGCTCGCTCACGTTCGGATTAATAAAATTAGTAAATGTAAAAACGTCGCAGATAAATTATTATTTAGAGTTATTCTTTTATTATTAATATCAAAAATATCACGAGCTTGCGAGTGCAAATTTTAAGTTATGAGCTTGACTTAAGATATTCTAAATATTTAAATAGCATATTTATTTTTCCTTTTCATGAACCCAAAATTCAAGAAAATTAAAAATTTTCAGGGAATTTTATTTTTAACAAAATGGATAAAAAAATAAAATTTTACCGGAAAGTTTTGAAAAATGGAATGACGGTTATTTTTGAAAAAAGAAATTTGCCGATAATTTCTGTTGCGATTGCTGTTAGAGTCGGAGGAATGAATGAGGGCGAGGAGGAAAAAGGAATTTCGCATTTTATCGAGCATATGATTTACAAAGGAACTCCAACGAGAGATGCAAAAAAAATAGCAGATGAAATTGAAAAAAAAGGTGGAGATTTAAATGGTTTTACTTCTGAGGCTATGACTGCTTATTTTTGCAAAATGCCATCAAAACATTTGAAGGTTGCTCTTGAAGTTTTAAGCGATATGGTTAAAAATCCTTTATTTGATAGGGTAGAAATTGAGAAAGAAAGAAAAGTTATCTTTGAAGAAATTAAAATGAATAAAGATAATCCAAGGATGTATGTTTTCGACGGGCTCGTAAGAACTCTTTATGAAAAACCTTTTGGAATTCCAATTATCGGAACTTGCAAGAGCATGAGTTCAATTGACAGGGAAAAATTAAAAAAAAGATACGAAGAAACTTACCAGCCGAATAATTTCGTTTTAGTTGTTGTAGGAGATGCTAATTTTGAAAAAATAATTAATTTTGCAGAAAAAAATTTTGGAAATAAAAAGAATTTCCAAAAATATAAAAATGAAAATTCTTTAGAATTTCCTACTTCGCAGTTGAACTCTGTAGGAAACAAAAAAGGAAAAATCCCGGGCTTTTTCATAACAAAAAAAAATCAAACCTTAATTGAAAAGAGAAAAGGAATAGATCAGGCGAATTTGATTTATTCTTATCATATTCCTGTTTCCAGCGATAAGAAAAGTTATGCTGCGTATGTTCTTAGCACTCTAATGGCTGGCGGGATGTCTTCGAGATTATTCAATGAAATAAGGGAAAAAAGAAATCTGGCTTATGCTGTTAAAGGAGAATCAAGCATCACAAAATATTTTGCCCATAATTTTATTTATATTGGAACTACAAAAGAAAATGTTGAAAAAGTAAAAAAAATAATAATTAAGGAGTTTGAAAAAGTTTCAAAAAGTTTAATTCAAAAAGAATTGGAAGAGGTTAAAGAGCAAATAATTGGAAATTATTATATAGATATGGAAGAATCGCAGGCGCAAATGATTAATTTAATTTCGTATGAAGTTGACGGAGATGTTAAAGATTTTTACAAATTTGAAAAAAATATCAGGGCAGTTAAATTAGCAGATGTTAAGGAAATTGCAGACAAGGCAGGAAAAAAATTCAGTTTTTATGCGCTGGTGCCGTCGGAGGAGTGAGGGGAAAACTTTTTTATGATAATTTGATAATAAACAAAAACAAATGAATACTTATTTATTTTCTTTTTTCCATTTCATTTATAATTTTTTTAACTCTTTCTAAATCTTCCTTTGTATGAATATGAAGATGAGGTAAATCAGAAATATATCCTATTAACGAGCCCCTTTTTGCAAGTTCAGGGAATAATTCATACTCAAGGCTTCTCCCATGGTATTTAAGAATTTCAGGTTCCGCAGCAAAGATTCCCGCAAAAAAAATCGAGGATTTTAATTTTTTTAACAAAGGTTTTTCTTCATATGAAACAATCTTATTTCCGTTTAAACTAACATGTCCATATCTTACCTTATTTTTGGGCTGAACCTCAGTGCATATAAGTATTGTAGCAATTGCTTTTTCTTGTAGATGCTTATTCCATAATTCTAATAAATTAATATGCGTGATAATTAAATCACACTGAACAACTAAAAAGGTTGTTTTTATTTTTCCATTAAGCAATTTTAAAGCAGATGCTGTCCCTTCCTGGATTTCTTCATCAATATATTCTATTTTTACATTAAAGTTAGAACCATCCCCAACTATCTTAAAAATATTTGTTAGGGTTTCATGAGGAGCAATAATATAAATACTTCTAAAACCAGAATCGTGAAATTTTTTTAATGTATGTTCTATCACAGTTAAATTATTTATTTTTAAAGAATATCTATTCTTTATTTTTTCACCGAAACTATTTAATCCATCTCCAGCCAAAATTACTGCTACTTTTGTTTCTTTCATTGATTTTTTTATTAAATATTCTATAGCCTGGCTTCTATTTCTAATAAAGATGTTATCAACTATAGAATCAATGTCTCTCAAAAGTTTTTCATTTATTGTTATTGAGATTTTGTTTTTCATTGGTATAATTAAAGAGTTATTCTATATAAATCCTACCTTAGTAGGATAAAGTATGATTTTTTTGAACTTTTTTAATTTTCCGAGGGCAAATTAGGTGGGATTTTGTATGATTTTTAAAAAATAAAGTATGATGTCGTCGGATAAAGTTATGGTTTATATTTAAAATTTTCATTTTTTATTGAAGATGATAAATCCTACATTCAAGTTTGGTTCCATATTTGGACAGGGAAATATTTCAAGAACGAGAGAAATTGTAATGTCGAACAGAGAGCCTGAAAAACTTTCTAAAATTCCCCCTTCTTTTATTGTGATGGATCTTACTTGGCAGTGTAATTATCATTGTAATTGTTGTATTGATGGAAATATGGTTAACAAAGATCCTAGAAATTTAGATGTTGAATTAATTGAAGATATTTTTGATTACAGCAAAAAATATGGAATTCGAGGAATAATGACTATGGGTGGAGAAGTTTTTTTGTATAGAGAAGGAATGCAAACCGCCTTAGAAAAAAGCATAGAATATAAAATACCTATAAAAACAGTTTCAAATGGAAGCTATTTAAAGAATTATATGCCCCTCATTATAGAATCATATAAAATTCCAGGTTCTATGTTAAGAATATCTATAAATTCAGACAAAGAAAATTATAGAAAGCAAACAAAAGGAAATTTTGATTTAGAAGAAATTTTAAAATCTATAAAAATAATCACTCAACAAGGGACTCCCGTATATGTTTCTACGGTTGTTTATCCAGAATCTTCAAGAAAAGAAAGAACGATTCCTAATGTTTGTTCTTTAATTAAAATAATTAAATATTGCGAAGAGGCAAATGTAAAAACTCAAATTTTGCTTCCTGCAAGGGATCCTTTAACAAGAAAAAGATATCCCAGAACTGATGAAGAAAGAAAAGTTATGCAAGATATAATAAGAAAAAGTATTGATGGAGAATATAAATTAGAGTTGGGGATAGATAATTTTAGTGAAAGAAAATTCCCATGTGCTCAAAATTTAAATTTTAATCATTGTTGTCCATCTGGATTTTTATTTACACTGATTGGTTCTGATGGAAGAATATACAAATGCACCGATAATCGTGGAAAAGATACAATGGTTATTGGAAAAATAGAAAAGCCAGGAGATTTTGAAAAATTTTGGCATTCTCAAGAAAGAGTGAATAAGCAAATAAATACTCTCTGTCAAAATCAAGGTTGTGGTAGGTATGAGATAAACTCTCTTTTAGATAGTTGCTGTGAAACTTACTGCAGCAGAGGAATAGATTTGTCAGAATATTTAGAAATAAAAGGTTTTGAGGATAAAATATTTATTTAAAATGGAAAGAAAAAGATTATTATTTGTTAATGAAGGACGTCTCAGTTATATAGATGAATTACTTAGTTTAATTAAAAAAAGATTGGAAGTTGAAAATGTTTTTGATTTAAAGTGTTTGGAATTAGATTTAGTTGATAGAAATAGAAACTTTGATGTGGATATAAGAAGTGTTTTTGGGGGAGTTTTTGAAAAACAAAAAGATAATTATGGTATATTTTTAGCATTTCATGGAAGAGGATATAAAGGAGAACAACCCTATTTTATGTATTGTTCAGATATGTCTGTATTCAGAGTTTGTTATGGAAGAAAATCAATAGATCCTGTTAAACATCTTGATGATTTAAAAAAAGAAATTGATGATGGAACTAACAAAGTTGAACTGATTCCTAAAGAATATTCAAAAGGGATATCAGATGATATTGGTTCTGGGTATGATGAAGAAGCAAGATTAAGTAAAAGTGAAAAAGCACTTATTGAAGATCTCCCAGAAAAATATTCTTGTGGGGTTTATATTGATATTCCTTATGGAGAATATAATAGTTGTGAGAAAGCATATCAAGAAGAAATATCTTTAAGGAAAGTTTTGGATTTATTAATAGATTATTCTATAAAATGATGGGGATATACAAACATTCCAAGAAAATTTATTCTGTAATTATGTCTTTGAGAGAGTGAGGGGAAAAAATTTGTTTGAATAAATACTTGTTCGTAAACTTGCAGATTGATGAGAAAATTAAGTAATGTAAATTCTCGAGGATAATATAATAAACAATAATAGGTTATTTCTTCCACTACCTTTGTTTTTTTATCTTGAGCAACTTTGTTGCGAACAATTTTTTAGATAATCAATTAATAATTCTCTTAACATTCCCCAATATTTTTTGTTTCAAGAATGCAGTTATTTATTTTTAATGTGAGTGATTTTGGTTTTTGTTCTATTGGAGACAAGAAATAATCTTTTGAACTTGTTTCTGGAAGCTTGCAGTTTTGACATTGACTTCCACAACGCCATTCAGTGCTTTCTGGTTCTTCATTAACAATGAAAAAGACGTCGGTAATTTCATATTTTCCGTATTTTTTAAGCAAGTTTAATTCAACCTCTTTTTTTTCTGAATTGTAGCAGATTTTTCCTAATTCGTAAGGGGAATTTATCTGAAAATCAATGCAGGATTTTGGAGCGAGAAGCATCTCAGGACTGATTAAGTTTTTAACAGCTGCCCATATTATTGTTATTGCAGTTATTGAAAGAAGAAGTATTATCAGAGTTGCTACTACTGTTGATAACGAGCGTTTTGACTTCGGATAAAAATTTCTTTTATTGATTACCGATGTCAGGACGCGAGCAGCTTTTTTGTTTTTGTTTTTTATTTTTTGCATGGGCGTGAATCTACATCCTCCAAATTTATTTCAGTTAATATTTTTTCGTCTTTAATAATTTCCAGAGTTTTTGCATTTTCAATTATAGGAATTTTCAGTAAAAAATTTCCTTCGTATTCTATTGCTCCTCCATTGATATTTTGCTCTTCGATTTTTTGAGAATCAGTGAATATTAATCCTGGATTGAATTCTCCTTCGCTAATAGAAGTTCCAATTATTCTGTATTCAAAATCTCCTGCGCCGTTTGTTCCCAAACATCCAATTTCTATATTTTTATTTTGAATTTCTATTTTTCCTTGATTGTAATTTCCTTCGATTAAAATATATTCTTGGTTTGAGCAATCAATTTCATTTTCGGTTACAAATCCAACCATTCCTTGAGAATTTTTGCTTAATTTTTCTGAAATTATTTTTTTGTTGAATTCGCCGTAGTCTTCAGTGTTCAAGGTTTTCATAACGCCGTTATCTATTGAACGGAAATGCTCGTTGTCAGAACAACCTTGGAAACATTCTTCATTGAAAACATTGCAGGATTTTTGGCAATTTTTTGATTTTGAAGGAATTTTACTTGGGATATATTCATCGGCGAGATTTGCAAGTGCGTGTCCGATTTCATGAAGTAAAACCGATTTTGGATGATTTAAATTCAAGGACATTACATTCATATAAGCGGAGCTTCTTATTTCAGAGTTTTCGTTTTTTAAGACGACAATCAAATCTGTTGGACAGGCAGATGCCCTTTTTATTAATTCTTTAGAATAGCACAAGATTGCAATTCCTTTGTAGATTTCGCATTTGGGGGGATAATCGTCGATGTAATAAAAATTCATTTGCTGTTTATTTGACAGATAAGGTTCCTGACTTAACAAATAATCTGCATATTGTTTTGAAGTTTCAGGGTCGGAAAATAAAACGATGTTTGTTTTATCTTTCCCATTATATTCTATTAAATTGCAATTTCCTAATTGTTTATTTTCAGGACTCAAATTCTTATTTCCTACTGCCAAAATTATTAAGATTATTATTCCGAAAATTATTACCAATGAGATTGATAGAATTAATATCTGTTTTGTTTCCATAGAAAAGATATACATTTAAGTTTTAAATAAGTTTCTTAAGGGAATTTATTTTAAATTATTTTCCTGTTCGTTTCACTCGCAGATTTTTCTATTAATTAAATAGAAAAAACTATTAATTATTATGATTAGAAATTATTTATTTAATTATCGACGAGAATTTACATTACTTCATTTTTTTATCAATCTCGAGCTCGAGTGATTTCGTGGTAGAGAGTAAATTAAAAATTAATAACTCGTGCGAAATTGCGAGATAAAAGCGAGTGACACAAAACTTTTTCAACTAAACATTTTATCTAATTACATGGTATTTGTTGTGAAAGTTCCTGGAATAAACGGGCTTGGAAAAACCAATGGATGCGAAAGAGCAGGCAATGCTTTGATTAAAAGTTTGAAGGAAATTTACAGCAACGAGGAAGGAAAACAAATTGATGCGGATTCTTTAAGACTAGAAGAAATTCATCTGGATAATTCTAATTTGGAATTGACTAATAAATTAATTTATGAAAATTCTTTTGAAAGGTTTGAAAAAGAATCAAAGACGATTTTTCTCGGTGGTGATCATTCTATAAGCTATTCTATAACAAGAGCTTTTTTTGATTATTGCCAATCTGTTAATCCAATAAGGGAGCCATGCCTGATTGTTTTTGATGCTCATCCAGATTTAATGCCCGCAATGAAAGAACCGACGCATGAAGAGTGGCTGAGAAAATTAATCGACGATGGTTTTCCTGCTGAAAATATTTTGTTAGTTGGAATTCGGAATTCAGACAAAGAGGAAAACAGATTTTTGAAAGAGAAGAAAATAAGAAATATTTCAATCAACAAGATAAAAGAGAATTTGGAGGAAATGACTGAAATTATTATGGAATTTTCTTCTGGAAAAGAACTTTATGTTTCTCTTGACATCGACGTTGTTGACCCTGCGTTTGCACCTGCTACCGGATACAAAGAGCCGGGAGGCTTTACATCAAGAGAAATTATTTACATATTTCAAAGAATAAATAAAATTAAAAATCTAAGGGGCGTTGATATTGTGGAAATAAACGCGGAGAAAGATAAAAAATTTGACAATATGACAATTAAATTAGGTGCTAAGATTTTGAGCGAGCTGATATAATTTTTTTGAATTTTAATTTATCCCGCCCACCCGCCCTAAATTTCTCTCGCTTCGCGAGATATTGATAAAATTAATAATACAAAAAAATCGTCGATAAGATGATAAAATATTTTCTTTGATTACTTTAATTTTATTTATCACGAGCCTGCGAGTGTTAATGTTATTTTATTAATTTCATTATCTAAAAATTTATAAGCAGAAACTTCTTAATTTTATAAATAATTAAAAATATTTTAAAAAAATGAGATGTTTTATTGCTATTGAAATTCCCGAGCATGTTAAGGCAGAAATTTTCCATGTTTTTGAAAAAATAAAACAGAGCGGATTAGTTGCAGGAAATTTTGTTGAAAAGGAAAATTTACATTTAACTTTGAAATTTTTAGGAGAATTAAATGCAGAAGAAATTGCCAAGATAAAAAAAGAACTTTTTGAAATTGAGTTTAAGAAATTTAATGCTGAAACGGGAAGTATTGGTTTTTTTCCGAATGAAGATTATATCAGGACTCTTTGGGTTGAATTAGTTGGAGGGGAAATATCTAAAATTCATAAAAAAATCGACGACAAACTTTTTGAATTTGGAATTAAAAAAGAAGATAAAAATTTTTCTTCCCATATGACTGTAGCTAGAATAAAATCTGTCAAGGACAGGAAAATGTTTATGCAAAAAATTAAAGAAATGAAATTGAAAAAAGAAAAATTCAGCGTCGATAATTTTTCATTGATAAAATCTGAGCTTACTCCTGAGGGGCCGATTTATAAAACTCTTGAGAAGTTTGAAGGGAAATAGATTTTGGATTGTCGAGCAACTTGTTGCTCGAATTGATATGGAAAATAGAATTAGTGTGAGAGAATTTCCTATCTGCTTACTTTTATTTTCTACGAAGAAATCTGTCGAAGACGATTTGCGAAGCATGGCTGCAGGATCAAAAACCGGCTGGTGGTTTTTATTTCGAAGTTAGTTAATTGAGCGAATGAAGTGAGTGAACTAATTTTTCAATTTTGCCTAAGAAATTTAACCTAACAATATTCAATATTCTTCTTCAATTAATCTAAATATTTCTGCTTTTTTTCCAATTAATTCAATTAATTTTTCTGACTGAGAATTAAATATTTCTTTTAATGATTTAAATTCTTCAAGAAGTTTTTTTGCTGTTTTCGGGCCGATTCCCGGAAAACCTTCCAAGATAAACTGCATTTGCTCTTTTTTGTTTCTTGCTTTTTTCTTGGCGTTAATTGGCATTTCATTTTCTTTTTTTCTTGCGATTAAATCTATGAATTTTGCAGTGTCAGAATAATTTTTTGTAAATAAAATTGGAATATTATGCCTTAAGAGAATTGCCAGCAAAAAACCGCGAATAGAATTTGGATGTAAAAAGGAACCTGCTGGTTCTCCGCGAAAATCATTGATTTTCGGGGCCCTGAAAATTCTTCTTTCTGAATTTTCTTGGTTTTGAATCTCCTCAAATTGCGGAACGGCGATTTCTAATTGCCTCCGGTGAAATCGCATATTTTTTTCATCACTATAAATCTCCTGCTCGTCAATCCCCTCAATAATCAATAATTTTTTTTCATATTGCTGCAAATCATCCAGTTGCTTCAACAATCGTTTGTTAATCATCGACGATATAAAATCAGAAACAGTTTTTCTTTCTATTGCGACATTTCTCACGATAAAGTCTGCTACTTTTAATTCCTTGAATTCAACTTCTAATCCAAGAGAAATAAGTTCTGCAGGAACCAAAGAATTTTTTTCACGATAATCTGCGATAATTTTTATTTTTTCTTTTGGACTGTTGTCTTTTATTATTCTTTCAGTTTTCTGGAATATATTGAAGATTTGTTTTTTCATTCTAATAGTATTTATTATGATAAACTATTTAAATTGTTTTTTAGTTAGAGTTATATGAAAAGAGGTTGGAGTGAAATTTTTATTTTAGGAATAATATTAATTTTATCTGTTTCTTTGATTTCTGCTTTTTCTTTTGGAGATTTTTTCAAGAAAGTTTTTGGAGTTGAAAAGGTGCAATTAAGTCCGGAAGAGGGATTAGTTGCTTATTATAAATTTGATGGAAAAAATATTTCAGTAAATCAAGCAGGAAATTACAGAGTTTATGTTTTATTTGAAACAACAGGACAAAGATTTGAGAAATCGTCGGAGTTTACAGTCGCATAAAATTAAAAATAATTGTTTATTAATATTTTTAATCATAAATATTTTTTCTGTGTCCAACTTTTAGAATTTGTATAATGTCTTTTTCGATAGAAAAAATAACTCTATAATCTCCAACCCTTAATCTAAAGTCGTCTCTTCCTTTTAATCGTTTTATATCTTTAGAAAAAGGATTTTCCGACAATTCCTCAATTTTTTTAATAATTCTTCTAGAGATGGAGTTTTCAAACTTTTCTAAATTTTGTAATGCATGTTCTTTCCATTCTATATTATACATTATAAACCAAATCTTTTTTTAACTTCAGCATGAGAAATACTTTTTCCTTTTCTCGCTTTTTCAATATCTTTTTTTGTTTGTTCATTCAGTTCTAAATCATCTTCTAACATTTTTTCAATTATATCGTTATAAGTTTCTCTTTCAAGTAGTTTCATTTTATCTAATGTTCTTTTAACATTATCTGAAATTTGTATTGTTGTTGACATTTTCTATATAGGTTTATAGTTTATTATAGATGACTATAGTATTTAAATTTTTCTATGATGTTAAGCCAAGTTTACAACTTAACATTAAGAATATATAATCTAGAATAAAAATGCTCGCGTAAACGCTCGAGATAAAGAATCAAAGTAGTGAAAGAAACAATTTTATTTATTAAATTATCGATGAGAATTTACATTACTTAATTTTCTCATTAATCTGCGAAATTATGAGCCGTACCTTGTTTTAATGATTTTAGTTAAGATTTTGGGTTTACTTTATATTCTTCAATCAATTTTTCACTCCAATTTCCTCTGAATATCAAATTTGCTGTTGTTTTTTAATTCGTCTTTAATTGTGGAAATTGCCAAATGCATTTTTTTCTCACGGCTTTTTGACGCGTAGTAAAAACTTTCGTCGCGAGTGGCTTTAGTTATCAAAATTATTAATTTTCCTTTCATTAATCTTGCTGTTCTTCCTGCTCTTTGTATTGAACGAATCGCGCTTGGGATTGGCTCGTAAAAAATTACCGCATTAACTTCTGGTATGTCCAAACCTTCTTCTCCGATAGATGTTGCTACAAGAACATTTATTTTCCCATCGGAAAATTCCTGTATAACTTCTTTTTGCTCTTTTTGGGAAAGTCCTGTTGCAATTTCTCCGTCGGAAGATGATTTTTTTGCCTGCCCGACAAAAACTTTTGATTTAATTTCTGGAATCTTGTTAAGATTTCTTGAGATTACTGTTGCTGTCTCCCTGAATTGCGTGAAGACAATTATTTTTATGTCTTTATTTTTTATTTTTTCCTTTTCTATTATTTCAACTAATTTAAAAAGTTTTGGATGCTCAAAATTTTTTGCGAGCAATTCTATAGACGAAGAATAAACATAATTAAATTCTGGTTTTGATACTAGTTTTACAACACCCCTGCTTTTCTTTTTTGATGCCATTTCAAACAAGTTTTTTAAATATTTATTGAAGCTTCCGAGAGTTTGTGTTTCCAATAATTCGAGGCTGTGCTGAATTTTTACTGCTTGAGCGCAGGCAGATGCAGCATGCATATAATTAAAATTTGTAGGATTTATTGCAAGCCCCCGGAAAATTTTTTTCTGCAATTCAATCAGAGTAATTTTATTTACCGGGCCATAAAGGACCTTTCTTTTTTTTAATTCTTCGACGTATTCATCAAATAATTTTTTTAAAACCTGCCTTAATTCTTCTAATTCTGAAGGAAATTCAACTTTTATTTTTTCAAATTCCAATTCCTGAAGATAATTTTTTACATCGTCGCTTTCTCTTGTCCGTAACTCAACTTCTTCTATGGAAAGATTTTTACAGATTTCTTTTATTTTGCTTGTTTCTGAACCAGGAGAGGCAGTTAACCCAATAATTCTTGGATGAAGAGACTGCTGAATGTATTTTTGAGCAACATAAGTGTAAGAATAATTTTTTACGCATCTGTGTGCTTCGTCTTCAATTAACAGGCAAACTTCTTTCAAGTCATAAAGATTTTTTTTCAAATCATTTCCAACACACTGCGGCGTCGAGAAAATAATGTCAGCAGTTTTCCATATTTTTTTTCTGTTGCCTGCATTTACTTTTCCTGTGAAAAGCTGCATGTCTGCAAATAACTCCGGGAGATATTTTTTAAAAGAATTAATGTGCTGTTCTGCGAGGGGGCGTGTCGGAGCGAGCAACACAACTTTTTCTCCAGGATATTTTTCCATTCTTTCTATTGCTAACATTAAGGCAATCAGGGTTTTTCCTAAACCTGTCGGTAAAACCACAAGGCAGTTTTTTTCGATGCAAGTTTCAAAAATTTTTTTCTGATAATCTCTGGGGGTTATTCCTTCAAGGTATTTCATTTTATAATTAATAATTAAATTAATGGGGAGTTTATAAAAATGTTTGGTGTGAGAAATTGATAAAAAATTGCTCGCTTCGCTCGATATCATTTTTAAAGTAATGGAAGAAACTACTTGTTATTTTCCCTTACAATATTCGATTAGATTACCTACGAGAATTTACATTACTTCAGTTTTATCAATCTCCGACGGCAGGAGTAGTAAATTATTCAAATAAAATTATAATTCTTTTTTATTTATTCCTTACAATATAAATTACCAAAATAAACGAGCAAATTATTAATAGAATTCCGATTAATGGAACTATGCTAACATAATAATCTTTTTCAACAATTACATTTCCTGTCAAGCTTAGATTTAAAAATAAAAATCCTCCTACAAATCCAATTAATGCAAAAATCGTGCACGAGGTTTTTGTTTTAAACCAGTCAAATATTTTTTTTAATTTTTGTATTTTCATCTTAAAAATTTCCTATTTTTTTCATTTTGAATTTTTCCTGAATTTAAGAGGCAAAAAATCTTTGATTTTTTTCATTTTATACCAATAAAATTGCGTAAGCGACAGCGATTATTGTTATTGTTGCTAGGAAGCTCCATAAAACAAGATTTCCAAAAAATATTTTGTTTCCATCTAAATCTGAAATTGGAATCATGTTATAAAATGCATAGTAAATACACAATTCAGAAAACAAAGGTATGTTAATTAAATAACCGACTACAGCGAATATTAAATTTGCGAAAATTCCTGCAGCTGCGATTAAACCGAGGTGCCATTCTGTCATTTCTGAAAAAGAATATAATCCGTGGCGTTTTGCAGCGCGATAAACTTTTGCCTTTACGTCGAAAACCAAACTAGCGAGCCAAGTTATATAGCCGACTGAAATTGCAGTTGTTATTAACGGCAGGAAAACTCCAGCATAAAAATTTTTTTGAAAACGCTTATTTGGCTTAAATCCATATCTGCTTACTTCCCAAAGTTTCAGTTCAACATCAGATTCCAAATAATATCCTGCGATTTTTTTTGCAAGAACATTTATCATTATCACAAAAAATATTGCAATCAGCGCATAAAGAAAATTATTCAGGGAAAAATTTAATATTGTTATTGAGAAGCCAATTACCAAGCAAGTTATTATTATCGCGCTTATTTCTTTGAATTTTAACATATTTTTTAGACGAATAGTTTTTTTATAAAGTTTATGTATATAGACAATTGCTGAATTTATAGCCGATTATCTTGCAATTGTCTAGATAGATAATTTTTAAGAAATTAAAATAAGCATAAAATTATCTATATTGCGGATTATGGAAAAGTATTTAAATTGAACTAATTTATTTTTTTTATGCGTATATAGAAATTCGGGAGAATTTCTAAATTCACATTTTTGGGAAAACAAAAAAATGAGAATAAAAAAGATATCAGAAATTATCGGATTGAAAGTCTATACAGATTCTGGCGATTTCTTTGGAGAGATTGAGGAATGCAATTTATTTGAAAACAAAATTGATGGATGGAGAATAAGTGTTGGCAGGGGCATTACCAGTTTAATTGGCGGTGCCCGGGGGGTTATAATCCCGCACCAATTCGTAAAAGCAATCAGTGATGTTTTTATTATAAATAAATCTGCCTTGCCTACATCTGAATCTGATATGGAAAATATTGAGGATGTAGATTAATTTTATATTTTTAGCTTCTCGATAAAAATTCTTATTCAGCAAACTGGAACAACATCTTCTTTTTTTGAAATTATTTTTTTATAATATTCTTGAGGGTCAAGTCCAATTTTTTCTGCGTGTCTGTGAGAAGCAGTTTTTACAATTATCTCTAAATCTTCTGTCATCTGCAAACCACCCATAATAAAAATATTTACTCTGCTTAATTCTCCTAAAAGATGGTCAAGTAAATAGTGTTCTTTTTCAGGCAATACATCAGTTTCAAGATTATGCCCACTCGAGAGAGATGCAATATATTCAATTACACAACGATGTTCTCTGTTAAATCTTTCATAATCTTCAACTTTTTTTAAATAATTCGCAAATTGTTCTTTAATTTCTTTTTTGTCTTCATCAGTTTTTGCCCCTTCCATTAAATGTTTATATGCAAATTCCCGTCGAGAAATACCTGTTGCATTTTTTAAAACATTGTCAAGGAAATCAATAACTTCTTGTTTTAATTGCGCTTTTTCTTCCACCATCCTTAAATTATTTTTATAAGCTATATAAATATATAAGGCAATAAATTAGATATTTCAAATACCTCTCCAATAAGTCACGCAAAAACATTTTTAAATCCCGAAACTATTTAATTATATGGTTGAAGAGATAATTTTACAGCATTGGATTTTTACAAGATTTGCATATCCTTTTTTATTAATATTTTTCCTTATTTTTGCTATTCTTGAAAAGACAAAACTTTTAGGAGAGAACAAGCAGATAAATGCGCTGGTTGCGTTTGTCATTGGTTTTATTTTTATTTCTGTAGCTTATCCAACTGAAGTTGCTAGTGATTTGATTTTATTTTTGACTGTTGCAATTGTTGTTATGTTTGTAGCATTGCTTCTCTGGGGATTTATTATGGGAAAAGAAGGATTGGATGTTTTTGGAAAAGCAAGCAAGGGATTAAAATGGGTTATGGGAATTGTGATTGTTGTTGCCGTCGGTATAGCAACTATCTGGGCAACTGGAGTTCAGGGAAATTTTATTGATACTTTATTCAGGCAGTCCTGGAGCAAAACTCTCTGGACAAATGTTATTTTTATTGCGCTGATTGCTGTTGCTTTGGCTGTTGTTGTGAGAAACAGCAAATAATTTTTTTGGGAAGAGAAAATAATTTTTTAGTTGAGATATTATGAGATGATGTATTCTTTTTTAAATAGTAACAAAATAGAAAGATTTATAAATATTAAATTATAAAGAAATAAATGGTAAAAGTAAAAACAGATTTAATGCAAGATGTGTGGTTTGTTATTTAGGATAGTAAAGCAAAAAGAGAACCTATGGGAACAATAGGAGAGATGGAAATTCCTATTGAAGCTTTGACTTCTCAAGTTCCATCATATACTTCAATTTATCGTGGATATGATTCTGAAAAAAAAATTAACAAAGAAATATCCGAAACTGTAAGAGGTAAATTAGTAGAAATAATTCAAGAGTATAATGGTAATGTAGTTTTACGTCTTCAAAATCCTCTTTCTGGAGAACAAAGTTCTGTTAACCTTGGAACTTTACTATTAACAGAAGATAAAGGTCTTGTGGCAAAATTTGCTCACCTAAACCTTATAGATTAATTTTTTTTGGGGAAAATGATTTAGTAAAAAATATTTAGCTACTCCTTCGTCGTAGATTGATGTGAAAATTAAGTAAGTGAGATAAAATTTGTTGATATTAATTAAATTTACAAATCATTCTATTAATTAAATTTACAAATCATTCTATTAATTAAATTTACAAAGATAACAAAATTAATAGATAATCAGATTTTTCTTGTATTACTTTTATTTTCCAAAATTTTTCTGAAAGAAAAATTTTATCAATTTCGAACGAAGTGAACAATTCCAACGAAAGATATTTAAACAAATATTAACTATTTATTTTATGCTGGAAAATTTGGTGACGTTTGCTTATTATGGAACTTATAATACAGGAGCATTTGGAGATTTTTTGGATGCATTAGCTTACCAGGGATTTTTTAGTTTGTTTCTTCCGTTTCTTTTAATTTTCGCATTGCTTCTTGGAATTTTAAATCAGATAAATATTTTCAAGGAAAATAAAGCAGTTAATCCGATTATTGCTTTTGTAGTTGCGTTGATGGCTTTGCAGTTTGGTTTTGTTACTGAATTTTTTTCAGAAGTTTTTCCGAGAATGGCTATTGGATTGTCTGTTATTTTAGTTGTATTAATTCTTTTAGGAATGTTTATTCCTAAGAAAAACTGGGCGGCTTACGGGTTATTGGGAATTTCTGGGATAATTCTTATTATTGTATTAGTTCAAACTGCAGGAGCTGTTGGATGGTATGCAGGATATTGGTGGTATGCTAATTGGCCGACTGTTGCAGGAGCAGTATTTATTTTAATTATAATTGGAATTATTGTCGGAGCATCGCATGAACCAAGCAAAGAGCCTGTTGAATCAATTATTACAAGATTATTGCATGGGGGTAAATAAACAATAATTTTTTTGAAGAAAAATAAAAATGTAATTTAGAGATTTTGTTTTATAAAAGATTAAGTCGTTCTACAACCCAACATAAAGATTAGCAAGAATAAAATACCTGCTCATAAATTCGCAGATTTATATTACTTAATAAATGCAAAATGCGACGATAGGAGCGTAACTTTAATAATTAATCTGAGGGGATTTAATTTTTTTCAAAAATAAAATAAAAATTATCTTCTCTCATCTAAATTTTGCTGTTTTAAGAAATAGCTTAATTCTTGAGAAGATAATTCCCATCCATATTTGTCAGTAATTTCTCTTATTGTTTCAAGTCTTTTCATTTCAATTAAGGCGCGGTTTTTTTCGTTTTCAATATACATTCTGTCCCATGCTCTTATTGCTGCTCCTGTGCCAATTCCAATTCCCGACGCTAAAACTGCATATCCCAAATATTTTAAAAAATCAGTTACAGGTTTAACATACCATCTTTCGTTTTCCATTTAGAAATACAAAGTTAATAACTTTTAAGTTTTTATGTTGTGGAATATACTTCTCGCTTAAAGAAAAATAATGGAGAAAAATTTTTTTGGAAATTAATTTTGGAAAATTGCTCACTTCTGCTCACGACTTCGCACGAGTTATTAATATTTTTATTTTCCCTCTACCACGAAGTCGCTCGGTTCGATATAAAAAATTATTAGTAATATAAAAACGTAGATGAATAAGGCAATATCCTAAGAATCTTAACTACTAATTTTTATTAATATCTGCGAACTTGTGAGCAGGAATTATCTAATAATTTAAATTTTTATTTTCTTTTTTTAGGAGATTTTTCGAGTGTTGCTGAAGATTTTTTCATTACTTTTCCGAAGGAATCTTCAATCATTGACATTTCTTTTTTTATTGTTTCTAAACTGCTTCCGTAAGAGCCGACTTTTTCTAGAATTGATATTTGCAATTTGTCAATTATATTTTCAATTTTTTTAAGCCGTTCAGAAATATTTTCTATTTTTGATTCTGAAATTGTTTTAAATTCTTCCAATTTGTCTAATTGTTTTTGAGAGGCTTTTGATTTTTCAATAAACACCTGTTCAGATATTTCTATTATTGTGTCAGCATCGTTAAATCTTCCTGAATACGCATCTTGCGAATATGCTGCGGGCTGTTGATATTGCTGTTGAGAATAAGTTTCTTCTGGATAGTATTCTCCTTGAGGCTGTGGCGGAAGTTCTTCATTGGAATAAATTTCCTGTGTTTGAGGAGAATAAGAATTTTGCGCGTAATTTTCTGCAGACACTGCGTTTTTTATTTGCACTTGATTTAATGCCTGCATTATTTCTCTCGGAGATATTCCTTGTTGTTGCAAATTGCTAATTATCTGCTGGTCATCTATTCCCTGATTTTTCATGTTTGTTATTTCTTCTAATATGCTCAAATTATTTTATCTCGCAATCTCGCATGAGTTATTGATATTTAATTTACTCTCTACACGAAATCGCCCGCCTCCGACGGAAAATTTTTATTTATCATCATGTTCGGTTCTTATATTTAATGGCTGAAACATTTTTGCCTGTCTTGACAAAATTTCCAAATCTTCTTTTCTTGCGAATTTTGAAAATTCTGCTGACAGGGTCTCTAAAAATGATGTAACTCTTTCCATATTCTGTTTTAATATCTGCAAATCTTTTTTTATCTCAAGTATTTTTTGATTTGTTTCCTCTTTTGTTTCTATAAGATTTTTTCCTATTAAAATTAGTCTATCTTTTATTATTCTTTGTTTTTCCTCTAAATCGCGGAGTTTAATAATTAATTCATTAACATCAGGAGCATAATAACCAGCCTCTTCGTCCATAGAAATTTTAAGTAAAATGGGTTTAAATTTGTTGTGGAGAATGAAGTTTGCCGCTCACTTTGTTCGCAGATGGATTTAATAAATAATGTAAATCCGACGATAAAATGTAATTTAATGTTCTAATAATCTTATCAATAAAATTATGTGTTACCAATCAATTAAATTATTTTACTTATCTTTTAATCCTAAGATGCATTTTTCTTTTTAATAGTTTTAATAATTCTTCTTGAGCATTTATTACTTTTTGTATTGTTTCAATGTCGCAGTATTGTTCATAAGTTTTGCAACCCATAAATTTTTCTTCATTCATATAATTTGTAATTGTAAATTCATATCTCCCTCTGGAAGAATCTAAAGAAGCTATTTTTGGAACATTTCTTTTTTTAAACTTTTCAGCATTTTCTAAAAAATCTTTGAAAAATAAACTTGCGAACAATTCTTCTTCTTTTTTAACCACAATGTCATCTCCTTGTTTATTGTATGTCCGGTGAAGTGTTAATTGGCAGCAATAGTCAATTTTTTCTTCAATTTTTGTATATTGAGAATTTTTATCTAAATAAGTTGGAATTAATCTAATTACTTTGCTTTTCTTATCTATTTTTAATAATCTTTTGACATATGAACTAATTAGTTCTTGAGAATGGGGATTAATAGGTATTGGCGTGCAAGAGCCAACTAATTTTTCTAGTTCATTTTTCATTTTTGGAGTTAGCAAAAGTCTTTCACAAAAAACCCATTCTAAACCTTTAATCTCTCTCGCTAAATCAATTATTTTTGCTGCTTGTTTTTTATTTAGGTCTTCTATATCTAATAAATAAATCTCCCCATAACCACAAAGTTCATAGTGTTTCTTGCTTACAATATACATAAACTCGGAAAATTTAGAAAGATTATAAATATTTATATTATTGAATAAAATCTTTAGAAACAATATTAATTTCCCTATCATACAAAATATTTTAAACTCGATTAGCTTTTTTTATTCAGTTAATTATTGGAGAAATAAAAATGCAATTCAAAGAGGGAACACCTTTGTATTCTTACGAAGTGCAGAGGGAAGGCGGGGAAGATGTTCTTTATATTAATTATTTGGGAGCACCTTTTGTTCCGAGTTTGGCTGAGAATTTTCAAGTTATGGAAATGACAATTGATTCTCTTATAGAAAATCCAAATGTTTCGAGGATTGTTTTTGTTCAGCAGAAAAATTACAATTATGATTCAAGTGAAACAGACATGCTTTTGGAAATTGCCCACTTGTATGTATTTTTGCTGAAACAGGAAAAAATTCTTTCTCACGAAAAACTTGCTACGATTAATGAGGAATTTTTTAATCCGAGATATAATGATTTGTTTAATTTTCTTTATTTGCTGAAACAGGACCCAATTTCTGCTTATATGGAAATTAAGAGAATAATTATTGAGGCAAATATTTTTTCAGAAAAAATTTCTCCTGAATATAAAAAAGACCAGATTAATTACACACATTTTTTGGAAAAAATTTTCTCGATGGTTAATGGGACAAAATTAATCAAAGAGGCGATTCAGTATATGGAAGATTATAGGAAAGGCGACAGAACAATTTATCACAAGATTTTCCGCGCAGATGTAATTCCGAATTTTACTTTTACGAGGCTGGTTTTGGATTTGCCTGAAGATTCTGAAATTATTGACCAGTATAAAATTAAAGGAGGAGATTATGACGAGTCATTAGTTACTATTTTAAAAGTCCAGAATGAAGCGAAGTTAATGTATCACCTGAATCCTCCGGAAAATTCTTTAAGCGAAGAGCATAATATGATTTTGAATTTAGCAAGAGGTGTTTTAATTGAGCATCAGCCGAGAGCAGAGGAATTTGTCGATACTGACAGGACAAGAATGGTTTTTTATAATATTTCAAAAGATTTAGTAAGAGATTTGGCAAACAGCAAAGGAATTAATTTAAGTTACAATGATATAGGAAAATTAGCGACGATACTCGTGAGGCACACAATTGGTTTTGGACTTATAGAAGTTTTATTGCAGGATAAAAAACTTCAGGATATTGTTTTGAATGCGCCGATTCCGCTGACACATATTTTTTTGAGACATGAAGATTATGACGAGTGCTTCACAAATATTCAGCCAAGTCAGGAAGATGTTGATTCGTGGGCTGCTAAATTCAGAATGATTTCTGGAAGGCCATTGGATGAAGCAAATCCAATTTTAGATACGCAAATGTCTATAGGAAATATAAATGCGAGAGTTGCAATTATTCAGCAACCCTTATCTCCCGACGGATTGTCTTATGCTTTGAGAAGACACAGAGAAAATCCATGGACTTTGCCGTTGTTTATAAAAAATAAAATGATTAATCCTTTTGCTGCGGGATTGTTTAGTTTTTTAATTGACGGAAGCAGGACATTACTCGTCGCTGGAACAAGAAGCTCAGGAAAAACTTCTGTGCTTGGAAGCTTAATGCTTGAAATTATTCCTAAATACAGAATTATTGTCATCGAGGATTCGCTGGAGTTGCCTG
>CAYITA010000002.1:0-21703 GCA_964366165.1 Candidatus Woesearchaeota archaeon | reverse complement strand
CCTTTGTTTTCTAAATCTCTTCGAACTTTTAATTCAAATCGAGAGCCAGCAGCCCGAGATTTTCGTCCTTTTTTAACATTTGATTTTTTTTTAGAGGTAGAAAACTTCCCATCTTTATTCCATGAAGTTTCATACTCTTCACTTCCAGCTTTTTCAATCATATCCATAATTTTCTCTTTATTCTCTCTTTTTATTTTCTTCATCAGAATACAAATTCAAGGAACTATTTAAATTTTATAATTCTCTTTCAAATCCTTTGCTTTGTTGTGCGGTATGAAAAATAAAAAGAAATAGGAGATTAAATATTTTTGGGATGAAAAAGATGCTCACTTCGTTCGAGATAAAAAACTAAGTAGTAGAAGAATAATTATTTATTGTATTATCGTCGAGAAATTTCACGAGCCACTGAGTAATCCAATGTCGAGAGAAATTTCGAGCAAGAGAATTTAGATTACTTAATTAATTTAAATAACACGACGGCAAGAGCGCAATTTTTTCAAATATCCCTCGCCTGCAAAGTTCGTCGTTGATTTGCCTTTGCTCTTTTTATCGCGTCTGCTAAAATGTTTTCAACTTTCATTTCAAGTGCAATTCCAACTTCTTCTGCAACTGATGTAACTTTTTTTTCTTTGTCAAGCTCGCCCACGACTTTTTTTATGTTTGATTTTACAATTAAACCGCCTGCTGTCATAGATAATTTAAGAAAAAAGAATTTATTAAGGTTTTGATTAAATTATTTTAAAAATGATTTTTAATAACATATAATTATAATAGATATTCAAGATAATATCATAAACTTTTTTAATCGAGATGTGATTGCACTTGGTTGTCTCTTTAAGATTCGCGCAATTTCAAGAATTGATTTGCTTTTAGCATTTAATTCTCTTAATAAAATATCTTCTTCTTGTTTCCAAGGTTCATAAGCATTTGGAAAGTTTTCTTTAATTTGGTATAATCTTTCATGATAATTTGTTTTAATTTTATTCTTAAAAAAATTCTTTTCAGAATTTATAATTATTCTAACTAACCTAAGATCTTCATAAGAATATTCTCCATTAAAATAATCATAAATCGGTGTAAGCCGTTCAAAACCAATTTTTTCAAAAGCAGACTCTATAATCTTAAACTCTTCTTTTGATGGAATAAGATAATTAATATCTATTTTTTCTCCACCCTCAATAAGTTTTTCAATATGGTGGACTATTCTTCTTTTTTTTAATCCTTGTACTTTAGCTATTTCTTCTATTGAAATTTTGTTTAAAATCATCTCTTTTGTTTTTTGATAATTTTTTGATAAATATCTTGTTCTCTTTTTGTGGTCTCTTACAAAAATTTTTTCAGGGACAATATTATTTTTTTTTACATAGTCATTTATTACTTCCAAAAATAAATTTCCAAAATCATTCAATTTTTGTTGTCCAACTCCATTAATCTCTAAAAATTCTTCATTATTTCTTGGAAAATATAATGACATTTCCCTTAAGGAGACATCCCCAAAAATAATAAAAGGAGGAAAATTTCTCTCATCAGCAATTTGTTTCCTTAAAACTCGTAGTTTTTCAAATAAAATATTATCATAAGGCATATTTTCTTTTACTTTGTCAAAGATTAAACTTTTATCTTCAACGTCCTCTTTTATTTCTGGGAGCTTTAAACAAATGTCACATCCATTACAATTGTGCTTCAAAAATAATTCTCCAAAGTATCCTAATATATCTTTTCTTCTACATGATGTGTTTTCGCAGTATATCATCATTTTATTTAATTTATCTAAGGCATTATTCTTAACAATTTCCTCTTGAATTTGGTTAATAAAAAATTCGTGCTTTCTTTTATCTCCCTTTGAGTAAAATAAAACACAATCACTTGAAAGCCCATCACGTCCCGCCCTCCCTATTTCTTGATAATATCCTTCAATTGATTTTGAAAAGGTATGATGAATTATTAGTCTGACATCCGGCTTATCTATTCCCATTCCAAAAGCAATTGTAGCTACTATAATATTAACTTTGTCTTTAATAAATAATTCTTGATTTTGTTTTCTTATTTGATTAGAAAGCCCTGCATGATACGGGAGAGCGTCAAGCCTATTTTCTTTTAACCACTGAGCAATTTTTTCTGTATCTTTACGAGAGAAACAATAAATAATGACTGATTCATTTTTATGTGTTCTAATTAAACTTAAAATTTTATTAAAGATGTTCTTTTTTTGCATAACAATCAGATTAAGATTTTCTCTATTAAAACTTGAAATGAAAATTTGTGGATTTACTAAAGATAATTGTTTTAAAATATCTTCTCTTACTTTTTTCGTTGCCGTTGCCGTTAAGGCAATTATTGGAACATTAGGGAAAATCTTTTTTAAGAATTTTAGATTTCTGTAGTCAGGACGAAAATCATGCCCCCATTCAGAGATACAATGGGCTTCGTCAATAGCAATTAAACTAATTTGCAATTTTACTAAAAATATCTTAAAATCATCCAACGCCAATCTTTCAGGAGCAATATAAAGAATTTTTATTTCTTTTTTTTGAATTTTATTCTGTACATTTTCAATTTCTTCAAATGAAAGTGATGAATTAATATATTCTGCATTAATCCCATTTGCTTTAAGATTATCTACTTGATCTTTCATCAATGAAATAAGTGGAGAAATAACGAGTGTAAGTCCTTCAAATTTAAGTGCTGGAATTTGATAACAAAGAGATTTTCCCCCTCCTGTTGGCATAAGGACAAGTGAATCTTTTTTTTCTAGAACATTTTTAATAATCTCTAATTGCATTGGTCTAAACTTATCATAACCAAAATATTTTTTTAGTAATGTTTCCATTTTACAATTATTAATATATTTGTAGAATGCTTAAATGTTTTTGTTTTTTTGAAAATTTATGAAAGAAATAATTATTGGTCAATTAGATTATTTATTTTTCTCCCTCCGGTTTTATCAATGGAAATATAACACATTCCCTAAGCGGTTTGTCGACGAGATAGCCGAATAACCTTATTGAAACTCCAAAACCGCAAGTCGGCGGCATTCCATATTTCAGAGCTTCAACAAAACTTTTGTCGTGCTCTTGCGCTTCAGAATCGCCCGCATTTTTCAATTCTGTTTGCCTTTTGAATCTTTCTTCTTGGTCGATTGGGTCATTTAATTCAGAATAGCCGTTGCCCATTTCACTTCCTGCGATTATAACCTGAAACTGATTAACTTTGCGTGAATCTTTTTCATTTCTTTTTGCAAGAGGAGAAATTTCAACAGGCTGTCCTGTCAAAAATCCAGGCCCAGCTAATTTTTTTCTGCAATATTTCCAAAGAACATCAATCAATCTCCATTTGTCAATTTTTGGATTATATTCAATTTTCAATTCATCGAGCTTTTTTTTAATTTCTTTTTCTGAACTCTTGTAAATTTGAATTCCAGTAAACTTCTTAATTGTATTTTCATAATCATAAATTTCCCATTTTTTTCCTAAATCGATTTTATAACCATGAGTTTCAAATTTTAAAATTCCTAAAACATCTTTCGCAACTTTTTTATACATTTCTTCGACGAGTTTCATTCCGTCTTTGTAATCTGCAAAACTCCAGTAAAATTCCATCTGCGTGTAATCCTGCAGATGTTCCATATCAATTCCTTCATTTCTGAACTGCCTTCCGATTTCAAAAGTTTTGTCATAACCAGCAACCATTAATTTTTTCTGCCAGAGTTCTCCCATTGAAATTCTTAAATAAACATCAATATCCAAGGCATTGTGGTGTGTTACAAACGGCGTCGCTGCTGCTCCGCCAGTCGAAGTTTCAAGAATCGGAGTTTCAACTTCCATAAATCCCCTTTCTTTCAAAAAATTCCTTATGCTTTCCCAAAATTTTTCTTGCTTTTCAAATAATGCTTTAATTTCCGGATTCATCAAAATATCCAAATATCTTTTTCTTAATCTTTCTTCTTCGTCTTGCAAGCCGTGAAATTTTTCAGGCAGAGGCAAAATACCCTTACTGACTATTTCCATTTTATCGACGAGAATCGAAATCATTCCTGTTTTTGTTTTGATTATTTTTCCTTCAACTCCGATGAAATCTCCAGAATCAATATATTTTTTTAAAAAATAAAAAACTTTTTTTGGAGTTTCTTTGTCCTGCAAAACTATCTGAATATTCCCAGTTCCGTCTTTAAGATTGCAAAAAGCAATTTTTCCGAGTTCTCTTTTATTCATCAATCTTCCTGCGGTTTTTACTTTTTTTCCTAATTTTGATTCAAGGCACGCTTTTACATTTTGCTTTTTGTCAAATTTTCCAGGATAAGGATTTATTCCCGCCATTCTCAACTCTTTTAATTTTCTCAATCTCTCCTGAATTATTTGTTCTTCTCGTCCCATGATTTAATAAGAAAAAACAGATTTAAATATTTGTTGGAAAAATTTTGTTAGATAATTTACTGCTTCGCAGATTGATGTAGGAATATAAGTAGTGCGAAAATAATTTTTATGAGAATATAATATAAAATATTTTTATTGGCTTACTTAAATTCCCACATCAATCTCTCACGAAGTGATTTTCGCTTATGCGATTTCACTGGAGGCAATTAGAAATCGTCGTTCAGCGCTTTGAGGAAGTTTAAAAGAAACCAACGGGTTTCTTTTATCTCCACCACTGCTTGAATCCCTGCGCATCAAGTTCATTATTTAAAAGTTCGTCGCTGATTTGCTGAAATTCGTCTTCTCGTGAAGCATGTTGAAATTTAACTCTTTCAAATTTATCAATTAATTTTTGAACTTTTAAAAACAAAGGCAGAAGTTTCGGATTTCTTACTTTGTATTCTCCGAGCAATTGCTTTACAACTAATTCAGAATCCAAAATACAAGTAACTTCTTTTCCATGTTTCAACGCCATTCTTAATGCTTGAATTACTGCCTCATATTCGGCAATATTATTTGTGACATTTCTTCCGATGAATTGGCTATATTTTGAAATGATTGTTCCATCTTCTCTAACTACTACTCCAATTGCGCCTGGCCCGGGATTTCCTCTGCTCCCGCCGTCAGAATTTGTGAATATTATTTTAACTCACCTTCCCTGTTAAAATAATACTCAAAAATTTTAATTTTTGTTGTATCATTTTAAGCAATTATTCTCCAAATCTTCTTTCTTTAAAATTAAATATCTAAATTTTCCCTCTTTTAATTCACTTGCGTGCCCTTCTTTAACTGAACAAGTAATTACTTCAAATCCTTTATCTTTTATAATTTGCATAGCAGGTATAAAATCAGCGTCTCCAGAGATTAAAATACAACAATCACATTTTTTATCAACAAGAGTTTTTCTTATCATATCTGAAGCTATTAAAACATCAACTCCTTTCTCAACTTTAGTATTTATTTTAGGAATTTTTTTTAGTTTGCGTGTTTTTACAATTATTTCTTGTTTTTCTAAATCTCTTAAGAAACCCATGTGTTTATAATATATTTCTTCTCCATCTGAGATATCAGGAATAGAATTATAATATCTTATCTCTATTAATTTTAAATTGTAATAAGAGCAAATAAAATTTGCTAATTTTTGTAAATCAATCTTACTTGGTTTAATTAAATGTTTTAAATTGTGATACCAATTATTGCCATCGATAAAAACTATGGCTTTCCTATTTTCCATTAATCAAAAAAAGAATAACACTAAATAAACTTTGTTAAAAAGTAGGCCCGGCATTACCTTACGGCCATACCGGGGATTTAATATAATTATTATGTATGACTAATATTTAAATCTATCTCTTAAAAAAGTGGGATTAATTTTTCTCTCAGTCCTCCGTCGGAATTTGTGTATAACATGAAATAATAAATTTAATATGATTTAAAAATTTGTCGGGATAAAAATAAAAAATTGCACTCACTTTGTTCGTGATATTTATTAATTTGAATTAGTAGAAGAAACTACTTTTAAATTATAATTATCAACGACTTTTTCTATACTACTTCACTTAAAAATATTTGAGAACTTGTTCGAACATTTTTTTATTCATTTTCAAATATGCAAAACCTTGAATTGCTTGAAATCCTGAAATCTTTCTATTTTTTCTTCAACATTTTTTATTTGGCTGTGCTTCGAACCTTTCTTGCAGATTTCAATCATTTTGTTTACAGCATCAGCATCTCCCTCGACAAAAACTTCAACTCTGCCGTCTTCAAGATTTCTTACAAAACCCTTTACATTTAATCTCTCAGCATTTTCTTTGATGAATCCTCTAAAAAAAACATCCTGCACTATTCCTGAAATATATAAACGAACACTTTTTTTCATATATTATAATATGTCAAATGGCTTTTTATATTTTTATTGAGTGTTAAATCAATTTCATAATTTAAAATAAAATTTATAGATATATTTATTTAACAATGTCCGCTCATTTCATTTGTAGATTTTCAACTACCTGATTAATATAAATCCGCGACGATAGGAGCGCAATTTTTGAAAGAATTTATTTGCTATAAAAAATTAATAGAGTTATTTTTCTAGGTAAAATTAAATTAAGTTATGGGTTTACTTTTATTGAAGGTAAATCTGTTTTTATATTCCTCTTCTGTCCAATTCATTATTCACAATCGTAACTGTCTGAGAAGCAAAATACATTTTCGGCCCTATTGAAATTTTCTTTGCAATTTCTTTTAATCTTCGTAATTCTTTTTTCGGCAAGCCCTCGTGGTCACCGACGATAAAAACACAATTGTCAGAAATTTTCTCTTCTCTTATCTCTTTTCCTTTTTTATCCAGAATGAAAATTTCTTTTCCTTCATCAAGCAATTCGTCAATTAATTTGAGAAAACTTTTCTTTTCAACAAAAACTCCCGGAAGTGCTTCATTTTTTTCATTTTTTCTATATTTGTAAAGTGCTTTTTTAATTATGCTCGCAATATCTTTTTTGTTTATTTCAAGTTCTGGTTTAATCTGAATTTCAATATGCTTTGGAGGGTCGGGCTGTCCATAAAAAATCAAATGCAATTTTACATCTTTTCTGAAATCGTGGCTGAGAAAAAAAGTTGATATGATTGTATGAATTGCAATATCCATTCTGCCTGCTTGCATCAAATCTCCTTGAGAAAGAGCATTGCCAGATGTCACTGCGCTTGCTGAAAAATATACAAATTCTCTCATAATATCAAATAGAAAAGATTGTTTCTTATTAACTTTTTGTTTTATACTATTGTTTTAACTTCTTTTTCAAGTTGATTTGCAAATATTCTTCCATTTACAGGGCAAATATTTAGCGGACATTCGCCCTCCCAATCAACTATCCCAGAATAATCATAGCTCATCAGACATTTTGCATCTTTTCCAAATTGCATACTACACATAACTGTCCTTGGATAAATTACCCGGAAAAAATTCTTTAGTCCATAAGGACAATCAACTTTTTCTTCATCCCTATCATTACCATTAAATATTAAAAAATAGTTTGTTTTTAAATCTTTTTATTACTAAAAAATGACTATTATTATTTCATAGGTTGCAGAACAAATTCCGGCTTTGCAAATATTTCTCTGCTTTTTATTATTTTATAAACACCGATAAATTTTTCTCCGGAAAAAACACAAACTATTTCTCCCTCACTGGCATCTGATTTTTCTTCCAAATCTTTTTCAAGAAGGGGTTTTCCAGTAAATAATTTTTTTATTTCATTTTCTTTTGCGCGAACAACTGGGAAAATTTTTTTTATAACTTCTTCAGCAGGAATTATAATTTTTCTTAATTTGTCCTCGCCTTCAGCTTTTTCCAAATCATAAAAATCTTTTGTTTTTTTGTTTGGATTTTTAAGAGTTGGAAATTCTTCGCACACTAAAGTGTGCGGTTTCTCAAGAATTTCCAAATCATAAAGATTAATAAACTTCTCGTCGTTTTCCGAAAAAATTCCTGCGCGCGTTCTTCTTAATTCAAGCATGTGCGCCCCACCGATTTCTTTTCCTAAATCGTCGATTAATTTTCTTATATAAGTTCCTCCCTGAACTTCGCATTTGAATAAAATATCTTTTCCATTTTGCTCCAGCAATTCAAATTTTTTTATTTCTCTTTCTCTTTCCTGTCTTTTTACTCGCGATTTAACCGGCGGTGTTTGCTTGATTTTTCCCAAAAATTTTGAATTAATAATTTCCTGAATTTCTTTAATGCTTTTATCTTCGTGAATTCTCATAATTCCGATATATTCCTTGTCATGCCCGAGGAAAAATCCTGTAAGTTTGCACGCGCGGTTTAACGCAATCGGCAAAACTCCTGTAACTTTTGGGTCCAGTGTTCCGAAGTGAGATGTTTTTCGAAGATTTAATTTTTCCCTCACGAAATCACTTACATCAAAACTCGTCGGTCCAGATGGCTTGTCAATATTCAAAATTCCAAATTCCAAAAGTTCTTTTAAATTTTTTTGAGCATTCATTTCAATTTAAATAGAGATTGAGTTATAAATTTTTTTATTCTGTTAAATCTATTCTACAATCTAACATAAAGATTAGTAAGAATAAAATATCTACTCCTCTCGTCACAGATTGATGTAGAAATAGAATTATAGTGAAGACAAAAACCCTTCCCAAAATAATCAACGACAAAAATAAAATGTAAATATCTTTGATTATGGTGTGAGAAAATTTAATTGAAATTAATTAACATTTTTGATTAGAATAACAAGTGGTTTTTTCTATTAGTTAATTATGTAAATCGCGACGTCGAGCGATTTCACGAGCCATTATGTAATCCGATGTCGAGGGAAATTGTGAGAGAAAGGAGCGCAATTTTAAGAGAATTAATTTTTTGCATTATATCTCCTTAAAATTTCTTCTATGACTCTTGTTGATGAGTATCCATCCTCCAAACTAAATAATTTTAATTTACCTCCCCATCTTTCCAGCAATTCTCTCTCTTCTTTTATTTTTTCAAGAATATAACTTCCTCCTTTAATATGAATGTGCGGTTTTATTATTTCCAGCAATCTTAAAGGATTATCTTCGCTGAATATAACAACATAATTAACACACGACAACCCAGATAAAAGATATGCTCTATCTTTTTCTCCCAAAATAGGTCTTTTATCTCCTTTTAACTTTCTTATAGAATCGTCGCTGTTTAACAAAACAATCAAACTATCTCCCTTGTTTCTTGCCCTTTCCAGTAATTTAACATGTGCAGAATGCAAAATGTCAAAACTTCCGTTGGTGGTAACAATTATTCTTTCCAAATTTCTCAAATCATCGGAGATTTTTTCTATTTCTTCATAAGTTTTTAATTTGTAATTCATTTTAATTGGATTTAATAATTTTTAAATTTTTAATACAGCATCATAATAAATACATAATTATTTAAATCTATTTTTATTATTTATTTTATACAAAAAATCAAAAAATATTTTTTGTCTTTTTTGGAAAACAAGAAATTTTCCAAATCATTTAAAATCAAAAAATTTTAAAGATAAAAACAGGAAGTTTTCAAAATGAAAAGAGGGAAAAGGAAAGGGCAGATTACTATATTTATTATCGTTGCTATACTTCTCGTCGCTGTAATTGCTTCGTTTTTTCTAATTCAGAATAATATTTTTTCTTCAGGAGGAGCAAAGGAAAATATTCCGGATTATGTTGATGGTTGCTTGCAGGATTCATTAATGGAGGCAATTTATTTCAACGCGCTTCAGGGAGGATATTTTGTCGCAATTCCAGATTTATATTCCTTGTCTCCAAAACACGCAGTAGCCTATGAAAATTTGTATATTCCTGTTTATTGGAATTTAGGAAATCCAGAAGTTCCGTCGCTGGAAGATT
The DNA here is from genome assembly GCA_964366165.1 of Candidatus Woesearchaeota archaeon. Classification (GTDB taxonomy): domain Archaea; phylum Nanobdellota; class Nanobdellia; order Pacearchaeales; family GW2011-AR1; genus CAYITA01. The sequence continues at coordinate 11,915 of CAYITA010000002.1, read as the reverse complement.
TGCAGGACCAAATTAATTTGGCCGTCGGGTTTAGAATGGAAGACTGCCTGAAAAATTTCACAAATTTCAAAAAACAAGGATATGAAATTAAAACAGACGGAATACAAAATATTGAAGTAATAACAACTGAAAAAGAAACAAAAGTTATTTTGGACTTCCCAATTTTTGTAACAAAAGCCGACGAGACAAATGAATACAAAGAATTTTCAAAATCAACTGATTTTAATTTGGTTGAGAAATATGAAATTGTTAAAAAAGCAATTGAATTGCAAAAACTCACTCCAAATGATATTCCAATTGTTCAGTTTTCTGAATTAGCTTTTGACAAAGGGTTTAAGTTTGAAACTATTGATTTAGGTGACAACACTTTTCTGCACAGTTTCACATTTACAAGCGAAAAGAATAAATACCAAGGATTTGATTATACTTATGTTTTCGCAGCAAAATACAATGAAACAGAATAAAAAAAAGGTGGAGAATAAACAACGCCTCGCATTTTTTCAAATCTTCGTTTTAATAATTGGAACAATTTCTTTTTCTTATTTGGTTGGAGCTGTAGATTCTACAATAATTTCTCCTTCTCAATGGACGAGTATTTGTAGTGGGATTGATGTTGGAACCAGAAGTGATGGAACAGCTAATCTTGAAACAATAAAAAATCTTGAGGGAATTCAAGCTATAACTGGTTTAACTCCTCAATTGATTAACACAATTGACGAACAATCCATCGTCGAGAATTGCGCAGATAAGCCAGATGCTCTGAAAAAATTAAATGATAAGACACTTTTGACCGGAATAGACAAAAACCCCGGAGTATTTAATACAAAAAATAGCAAAGTTTTTGACGAAATATCTAAAAGAATGCAAGGGCAACCATCAACTAGTTCTTTCTTTAAAGAATTTAATTTAGAACAAAACAATCTCGCAAGAGAAGGATGGTTAGATAAATTTGATAGTATTAAAGTTACAGGAAGCAAACCCCCAAAAATTCTTTCTTACAAAGAGGGAACTAAAATACTGGAACTTGGAACAGATAAATGGAAAAGAACTATTGATACAGAAGGGTTAAAAGGAAAAATAAAATTAACAACATCTGAAAATGGAGATATTTGGATTAGTGATGGAACAACAATTACCGGCAATGGAAATGCAAAAATAGAATATGACAAAGGATTAGGAAGATTAAAAATAACTGCAGGAGCAGATACAACTGTTGATTTCTCTGAAAAAGATTTCTCTCAACCAATGTCTAATGTAAATGTTGTTAGTAAAGGAGCAACTGTTAAAACAACTGATGCAGATTATTCTGGAGTATTTGAAGGAAAATTTACAGGAAGTTCTAAAGAATTTACCCAAATTGGAACAGATGGAGTGAATATTCTCGATGATTATGGAAACTTTTTAGCGAAAGGAAATAAAATGACTATTGATAATGACGGACTTATTAATATCGACGGAGAATTTAAGGATATTCGAGGAGATTCAGATACAATAAAATCCACCAACGCATTTATTTCTCGAGACAATACCCTCTCTTCTAAACCCGATGCTATGAATGTTAAACTTGATGCTGATGGTTTAGTGACAGAAGCTAATGTTATTGGAAGTGGAAAAGGAACTATAGAGGGTAGTGGTTTTAAAAATTTAAAAATAGACACGAGTCAAGCAACAGAAGATGGATTATTAACTTTAGATAATAATGGAAATTTTGTTGAATTCGAAAATGGAAAAATATTAAACGGCGAAGAATTAAAAGATATTCTTGCAGAAGATGGAAAAATTAATTATCAATATTCTCCTGGAAAAACTCAAACCCTTGAAAATGTTGATGGAATAATTAAATCCAGTATCAAAGATACTCCTGCAGGACAAATAGCTACTCCAGAAAAATCAGGTTTGAGGAAAGTTTGGGACAAATACAAATGGCCTATAATTGTGGTCGCCGCAGCAGCAGCGGCACTTGGCGCATTCATGTTATTTAAGAAAAAAAAGGATGCCCAAAAAGAAAAAGAAAAAGAAAAAGACAAGGACAAAAAGAAAAACGAAACCTCCAATAGTTCTAAATAAATAAAATTGCTCACTTCGCTCGAGATTGATAAAAATTAAATTAGTGTAAATTCTCGTCGGTAAAGATTAATAATTTATAAAATACAATCCTTAGTCGTTTTTCGCATTATTGATATTAAATTAATCGAGCAACTTGTTGCGAGCAATTTTCCTTCAAACTTCTCCTTTCAAATATTTTTCCCTTTCTTCTTTTGGAAATTTCTCTATTGCATATCTCAACATTGTCCTCGGCATTTCTTTATATCTCTGATTAAGAAAAATCTCCAGAACACCTTTATTCCTTTTTCCAATTTCTCTCAGCATCCATCCGACAGATTTGTGAATTAAATCGTGCTGGTCCTTCATTAAAATTTCTGAAATTGCAAGTGTTTCTCCAAAATTTCTTTTTCTTATGAAATTATAAGTTGAAATAATTGCGATTCTTCTTTCCCACAAATTTTTTGATTTCGCCAGTTGTTTTAATATATCTGTGTCTTCTTTCTGCAGAAATTCTCCGACTATATTCGGCGCAGATAAGTCAACCAAATCCCAGTTATTTATCCGCGAAATGTTTTTCAGATAAAATTCAAAAATCTGCCTTTTTTTTAATTTGTCTTTTTTGGATTTTTTATATTGATTTGTCAGAATTATCAAAGCAATTAATCTCTCTTCGTGAAATTTGCTGTTAAGAAGTTCCTGCAATTCTTTGAAACTCAAACTCAAATATTTTTTTGCAATTTGCCTTTGAACAGGAACTTTAATTCCAAGAAAAAAATCTCCCTCACCATATTCTCCTTTTCTTGTCTTAAAAAATCTCTGTGAAATTTCTGCCTGTTCAGGATTTGCTAATTCTCGAAATTCTTTTTTCAAATCTTCAACCCTGTTGAATGAGTTAAAAAATTTCCTATTTTTTAAATCATTTAGCATGAAATAAGAAATTTATTCTGCTATAAAAAGATTGTCTTGATTTTATAAATACATAAATTTAGTTCGCTCTCGCTCACTTATTGATGAAAATTGTTCGCTTCGCTCAATATTTAATAAGAGATATAAGTAATGCGAGAAAATATTTTTTGTCAGTTTACTTCAATTCCTCGACGACAATCTACACTACTTCAATTAAAAATATCCGAGCAACAAAGTTGCGAGCAATTATTTCTGCAATGCCTGCCTGAATTGATGTTTTAGTTCTTTGCTTTTTCCACTGGTAATATGCTTTTGTTGTTTTGCCGCAGATTTTTCCATTTCAATTCCAGATTCTACAACCGCAGATTTTTTTTCTTTCTCTTCTCTTTTTTCTTCTTCAGGCATTTCTTTTTTTTCTTCAACAACTTCTTTTTCCTCTTTCTTTTTCTTCGCAACAACTTCCCCAGAACTTTCTCTTTTTTCTTCCCTGAGTTTTTTGAATTTTATTTTATCTGGGAAATCAACAAGCTCAACCTTTACAATTTCTCCCTCTTTTATTGCTTTAACTTTTATTTTGTGCGGAGGATGTTTAATTCCCCTTGTCCACAAAAATTCATTCAAATATTTATTAATTTTAATTTTATTCAAATCCTTGTCCCTGATTTTCATATGCCTGATTAAAAATTCCTTGATGACTCTAATTGCCTTCGGTGTTTTTTTGTATCTCGGAACAACTCTGCATTTTTCTCTAAGAGGAATTATGTATTCTCTTTCAATTTTTTCTGTTTTTGCTTCTGTTTTTTTTGCCATGTTTTATTTTTTATCCAAAGTGCGATTTTCTCATTTTCCTCGGTTTAATATGCAATTTAGTTCTTCTCCAATTTCTTCTGTGTCTTGTGACAGCAGAAGGATGAATTCTTTTTCCCATTCCAAATTTTTTCAGCACAATCCAAACAGGAGCCCATTTTGTTCTTTTTGCATGCATTGCTAATCTAGATTTTCTTAAAGAAATTTCTTTTTCTCTTCGTGAAATTTTTGGAATAGATTTGATTTCCATTTTTTTATTTTTCCAAAAATGGAAATTTAAAAAATTTCCTGTTTTTTATATTTTCCATTTTATTTTATTCCCTCTAAAAATTTCTTTCCTTTTTCAGTTAATTGTCTTCCAGGTTTTTTGCTTCTTACGCCCTTTATTGTTTTTGCGATTTCTGTAAAGCCCGCGGCATCAGATTGCTGAAGAATCATTCTTATAATTTTTCCAGAACCTTTTTTAAATCTTTCTGGCTTCATTCCGCGATTTTTTTTGCTCCCGTATTTTGTTCTTAATCTATTAACACCGACAATTTTTTTTCTGTATATTTGCCTTAAAATTGAAGCAGCTCTTTTGTGCCAGAAATTAGCGTCGTCAATTGGCCTTTCTTTTCCTGAACCAGATTTTACATAAGCAACCCATTCTGGAGCATTGAATTCAGAAATTTTTTTCAAAGCTTCAGCTAATTTTAAATTATATTCATTCGCATTTATTTCATAAATCGTATTCATCTTGTCTTGCTTTTCAGCAATAGAACAACCGAAGTTGTTTAACAAAATTAATTGGAAGATGGGTTTATAAATGTTTAGAAATTTTTTCATTCCTGTTCGCCAACACTCGCAGATTGATGTTAAAACAGAAATAATATAAGAAAATTCTTTTATTACTTACTTATATTCTCCTACGAGAAATCTGCCAAAGGCGATTTCGTAGTCAAGGAAATATGAGCAACGAAGTTGCAAACAATTTTTTTACAGAAAAAATTTAGGAAAATATTTAATCTCGTTCAACATTATTTTTTATGGGAAAATCAATTATGCAACTAATGAATCTTTATCTTTCTCTCCAACAAATTCTAGCCTCTCTATCGGAATAGCAGAGAAGACAACAATTTCTGGGAGAACAAAGTTGTCCTGATATTTATTAAGTTCAACTCCAGATTCCCAATAATCTCTATTTCCCTCTGCTAATATCTTTCTATATTTTTCTGGGTCTTTAGTTTGTGCTAAATCTTTTGCAGAGTTCCTAATATGAATATAATCAAAAACTAAAGGATTATCTGTATTAATTAAATTTATTTTTAATAAAATTAATTTGTCTGCTTCCCTCTGACAACAACCGAGCAAATAATTCCAAACATTTATGCAATCTCTATATTGCAGCCACGATTGTGGAGTCGGACTAGATAATCCAAAAATTGCTGGTAAGGTTGCTTCAGATGGAACTAAAGAGGATTTTATACCTATAGGGATTAATCTTCTATGTGGCAACATCCAACCTTTAATAGTCTCACTATCAACCATTTTTTTAGTTAATGGATGTTCAACTACATAATCCTCTCGTCCATTTACTATTCCATTCCATCCATTTAGATTTGTATAGTGATACATAATTTGTTGTTCCATATAAATTCTTTTAGAAATCAATTTAAAAATTTTTCCTTTTCACTTTCTAACATTCCTTCTCCACTTCTTAACATTAATTGTAAATCCAATTATTCTCGCAGTGTAATTTTTGCCGAGGCTGTTTAAAATTTCTTCGCTGTATTTTTTGATTTTGCTTTTTTCATGCCCCGCATTTTTCAAAACAGAAATTTTGACATTCATGTGATTCTTAAAATGATTTTTCAATCCAAAAATAAAATTATCTGTAATGCCATGTTTTCCAAGATGAATTTTACTTATTGACGCCATTTTTTAAAAACTCCAAAATATCTTTTTTCTTCACTAAAATTTTTTTATATTTTTTAATTCCAAAAGTTCCTTTTTTCATTTCTTTTTCTTTGTAAATATCTTTTCCATTGAAAATATGAACCATGACATTAGATTTGTTATCTCTCCAGTCCTGGCTTTTCACAGCGCAGAAAATCGCCGCCTCTTTTTTGTCTTCAGCGTTGGCATTTCCCTTAATATTTACAAAAGGACTTCCAGGTTTTGCAGTGTGAAAAACATCTTCATTTTTTCCGGCTTGATTTACCAATTCTTCATTATTCTCCGAATTTTTTCCAGCAAGAACTTTTTTCCTCGACGATGTTTTAAATTCTCTGAATTTCATAGTAAATAAAAAGAAAGTTAGTTTTTATTATTTCCTATTAATTGCTCGCTTCTTCGAAGCGAGATATTCATGAAATTTTTCCAGGCTTGCGCTAAGGAAAAATTTTTGGGAATAAAAGTAAGTTGATAAAAATTTATAATATATTATCATTAAAAATATTTTCTCGCACTACTTATATTTCCACATTAATCCACGACGACAGGAGCGCAATTTTCTTCAATTCTTCTCCAACCATTTCTCTACAATCTTCAAAGATTTTTTCTGATTTTTCCATTTAAGTTTTTTCACAGCGTTGTTAAATTCGAGCCATTTATGCGAAGAATGTTCTCTTTTGTCAAGATTTACTTTTCCTTTTTTTACTTCAGCAGAAAAAAGCGTGAATGTTTGTCCGATATAATTTGGCCTATCAGGAAATTTTTTATGATAAAAATATTTGCCGGAAAAATTAAATTTTTTTATCTTCAGTATTTTCAACCCTGTTTCTTCTTTTGTTTCTCTCCTCGCCGCTTTTTCCTTACTCTCTCCTTTTTCTATTTTGCCCTTAGGAAATTCCCATCCTTTCCAGTGAAGTTTTCTTTTTAGAAGAAGATATTTAATTTTATTTTTTTCTTTAGAATATGCGACAATGAAAACTGCTGGGCGAAAATTTTTGAGTTTCATTTTATTTTATTCTCTTTTATTTTGGAATATAAAATTATCATTGGGATTAGAATAAATGAAGACATAAATATAGTATTTTGTGGGCCAATTTTGTCTGCAAAAAAACCAGCAAGAGGCGCTCCAATAATCATAACTACCGACAATGCCATGCTCTCAATAGATAATATTGTTGCTCTTTTTTTAGATGGAATAAATTTTTGAACTAAAACATTTCTTGCAGGGCGAAAAAAATCATAAGCTGATATGTATAAGATAAAAATTGCTAACGAAAGAAAAAGTGAATTGATAAAACCAACAATGAATAATAAAATAAACATTAAAGAGCTGATTATAACGAGATAATCTTTATATTTTCCAACCCGATTTACCAAGGGTTTAATCATATACGGAACAAAAATTCCAACTAAACAGGTTGCAGAAAATAAATACCCAAACCAATAATTTTTAAATCCCAAACCTTGTAAAAAAGGATACCAAGTTAAGTCCATAGAAAAATTTATTATAAGACCTCCAAACAAACCAGCAGATATCATTAACAAAAGATTTCTATTTTTCATGCAGTAATTTAATGATTCTTTTATATGAGAAATTAAATCATGGGTATGTTCTTTTATATGTTGTTTTTTTCTAGTAAAATGTTCTTCTCCAAAAAGAAAAAAGATTGAGGTAAATATCACCGATATTCCACTAATTGGCCAAATTATTCCTAAACCAAATTTTTTAACTAAAAAGGCTCCAATGATTCCGGATAAAAGAAGGGCTATGCTATAGAAACTCGGTATCTTTACATAATATTCATGAATTAATTCTTTTCTTTTTTCATGTTTTAATAAATCAACAATCCACGCTTCACCAGCACCAGATTTTAATGTTCCAACCGCACCCCAAACAAAAAAGATCATTAATAAAATATAAAAATTAGTAAAGAACATTATCGAAATCATTACTATTCCTGATAAAAAAATTCCGAGAACTGTTGAAAATTTTCTACCAAAGATATCTGCAATTGCTCCTGTCGGAATTTCAAATAATATAAATGGAAGTGCCAACGCAGAAGTTAAAAATCCTATTTGAGTTAAACTCAATCCAATATCCCTCATATAAATTATATAAAATGCAGGATAAATAAAAAACAAACTTAAAATTAATGCATCAACATAAAATGGCCACAACAATTTCAATTCGTCTTTTTTGAAAAAATTTTTTATTCCCATCTTCTTTTATTTATCTAAGAGATTATTACTTTTAAAATATTCTAAAAGTGCTCGCTCCGCTCGTATTAATAAAAATAGGTAATGCAAAATCAATCGATAATTGTAATCATTTGTCGTTTTTCTCACTACTAATATTTATTAATCTGCGAGTTTACGAGCGCTATTTTTTATTCCCATCTAATTTTATTACTTTCCCCAAATCTCCAACGCTTCCCTCAACTCTTCGTGATTTTTTGCATATTCTTTCAAGATTTTATCTTTCATAATTAAACATAGTTTCTTTTATTTTTAAAACTTCGTTTTAACTATAAAGTTGTCCGCAAATAATATATACCAGAATGAATAATTACCTCTATGAAAATACATCTGTGGGATGCATATAATCCAAAGAAAATGTCTGTCGACTTGGATAAAAAATTTAAGGACAAAATATCTGAGGAAATTAATCAAAGAATATATGAATTAGCAGATAAATTCAATATAATCCCTGCAAGATTGTATGATTATTTTATTTACCAAAATGCTCCAATTCCCTTAGATATCTTAATTAGTATTTCAAAATTCCTAAAGATTCCCTTAAATCAAATGGAACAAAATATCACAATATATAAACAAATGTTTGTTCCAATTAAAAATTCTATTAAAAAACCAAGATTACCCTTAGAGATTACCCCTTATTTTACATCAATCTTGGCTAATCTTTTTTTTGATGGTAGTGTTCCTAAAGATGGTAAAGGCACATATTATAATCAAAAAAATAAAAAAATTATGAATGATTTTATAGAGAAAATAAAAAATATTTTTGGAGATGTAAATTATTCTGTAGTTGTTGATCATCGGGGTGTTTTAAAATGCAGATTGCCGAGGATTATTGGAGAAATATGTAAATATATTTATAATGTTGAATCTTTTGGGACATTTGATGCAAGAATTCCAAAAAAAATATTTGAGTTAAGTAGAGATAATAAAATAGCATTTGTTCTTACCGGAATAATCGACGAAGGGTCGATAAGTTATGATGGACAAATTTTTTTTGGTGTTAGTAACTTTTTGTTGTGTGAGGATTTTAGAAGATTATGTAATGAAATAGGATTAAAAACAACAAAGATTAATAAAAATTCTTCAACGAATCATTATTATTTTTATATTAAATCAAGAGAAAAATTATTGGAGTTAATTGATTATTTCAAAGGAAGATTTTTTCTTATATCTCTCGATTATAAAGAAGAAAAATTAAGGCATTATTTTGAAATAAAGAAACATCCGGGATTAAGAACGAAAAAAGGAGGAGATGAAAGGAAAAAGAGAATACTAAATTCCCTCAAACAAAAAAAGAAAAATGTGAATGAGTTATCTAAAGAACTATTCCTTCTACCCCGAAGTATTAGAAAACATTTGAAGATTTTAGTTAAATCCAAAAATATTTTAAAAGAAAAAATAGGGGCAGAGACTTATTTTTTTCTTGGAGTTTCCCACTGATTTAATGTACTTTTTAATTCAAAATGAGTTTTAGCATATTCTTTTAAAGAAATTCCTTTTATTGTAGCATCAATAGATTGCCTTGCTGCCACTGCTCCTAATCTTGTTCCCAAATTATTTCCATGGATGCCACCCCCCATTTGCACTATTATATCTCTTCCGAAATTTTTAATCAAATAAGGAATATGTCGTGGAGAAATTCCTCCAGAGCAGACTGCCATCACAGGTTTTATTTTTCCCCAATTTTGTTCGAGCCGAAGTTTTCTTTCTTTTACAAATTTTGTTTCAATTTCTTCTTCAATCTCCTCGACTTCCTGCAAATTTCCTTTCATTTTTCCAATCGCAGTTCCAATATGCAGACTGTCAACTCCAATCAGCCTCGCGAAATCAGCAATTGTCATCATGCTTATTCCGTGATTTGGATTTTCAGTAAATGCGCCGTGCATTGCGCGATGCGCGTGAATCACAAGTGTTGTATTTTCCCGAAGAGTTTGAAGCGAGGCAAAACCTGCAGTTAAAATATCATGCATGACAAATTTTCCGCCGAGCGACTTAACTAAATCTGCCCGCTTCATCATTTCCATTGTCTCTGCAGTAACATTAATTAAATATCCTTTTTTCTCGCCGGTTTCTTCTTCTGCCTGATTTAATTTTTCAAGAGTTCTTGCAATCCTCTCTTCAAAAATATTAAATTTCTGGCTAGCCAAATTCTCGTCGTCCTTGACTAAATCACATCCGCCAATCCATGCATCATAAGCAACTTGCGCGTGGTCTTTTGTTTTCAATCCAAGTTTTGGCTTGATAATTGTTCCAACCAGCGGACGATTTTTAATTTTCAGAATTTTTCTTATTCCATTAATTCCATATCTCGGGCCTTTAAATGAATTAAGAATTTTTTTTGTGAATTTAACATCTTCAAGCCTTAGTCCTTTAACAGCTTTCATCCCAAAAACATTTCCAGCAATCGACGACAAAATATTCGGTGCATTATTTCTCTCAAATAATTTTTCAGGATAAGCAATTTTCGCATATTTTCCTTTTATAGAAAAAACCTTCGCTGCTAATTTATTCACATATTCTTTTTGGGTTCCGACAGGAGTCCATGTTCCGATGCTGCTTTCAAGCGCAACAGTGTTCGCAGCTTCTTTAACAGACATTCTGTTCGGCGTGACTTTAAATAAGCAAATCAAATCATTCCCCAGCTTATATTTCAAATCAATAAAATCTAATTTTTTAACCATTTTGAAAACTTCCTGTTTTTAAAAGATAAAAAATTTCTTATTTTTTATATCTTTTTTATTAATAATCAAAATAATAAAACAAAAAGTATTATTAAATCTTACTAAATTTGCACTCACTTCGTTTGTGATATTGATATTTATTAAGTAGCGGAAGAACAACTTATTCTGATACCATCATCAACGTTTTTGCATTACTAATTTTATTAACCATACGAGCGACAGCGAGCAAAATCATTTCTTTTTTCTAAAATAAAAATGTCCGGCAATCAATCCAATAATTAATAATCCAATCCCTATAAAGTTAGAATTTGTTTTTGTTAAATTACCTAAGACATTTCCAGTAATATTATCAGATAAGAAAAATAATCCTGCTCCCAATCCTACAATAGAACCAATCACAGAAATTTTTTGTTCGAGAGAATTTTTATTTTGTCTTTCGCTTTCTAATTCTGCGCGAAGTTCTTTGCCAGCTTCTCTACCTGTCGCTATATATAATTTTATTAATTTACTTGGAGAATAATCTATTGATTTTAAAACTTCTCTTTTTCCCGACGGACAATTTTCAATTAAATCTCTTCTTTTAACTTGCTTTCCAACTATTTCTCTTTCGTATGGATTAGATGATTTTTCTGTTAATCTAATTCCAGGATAAATCTCTCCTAAACCCTCGATTTCAGGAATTATATCTTTATCAGGCATTCGAGCAAAATGATATCTAACCATTTTTACATTATTGCATTTTATATCAGAACTGAAGCCGTACTGTTCTGGATTTTTAAGTAAATTTAATATAATTCTAGGGCTTTCCCCAGAAAGAGAATGTTCATCATAAATAAAAATTGGAGCATCCCTTTTTTTAATTCTCTTTTTGAAAAAATTTTCTATTTTCTTTTTTTGAGATTTGGTACAGCCATTTATACAATCTCTAATATACTTCGGGTCAATTCTATAAAATTTTGGAACTTCTTCATCAGGATATGCATTTTTCCATGCTTCTTTAATAGCAAACCCCGAAGGGATACTGGAGGTTTCTGTCAGAAAAATATATCTTGGTTGATATTTGTGTAATCCTTTAATTTCACCTTTTAATATTTCAATTTCAAATCTTTTATCCTCTTCATTTCTTCTCAATTTCTTTTTTCTCATTTTCTTTTCTAACTCTTCCTCACCATACTTCCCATCTCTGTATCATCAACCGCAAAACCTTTTTGTTTTATTTTTTCCCTCAATTCATCAGATTTTTTCCAGTTTTTTTCACGGCGAGCAATTTCCCTTTCATGAACT
>CAYITA010000001.1:16872-24267 GCA_964366165.1 Candidatus Woesearchaeota archaeon | reverse complement strand
AAAGCTCGACGAGGAAAGCGAAAAAATTCTTAATTCAATTAAGGAGATAGTTTAAAATGAAATGGGAAGTAAAGAAATTGGGAGAAGTTTGTAAGATTATAAAAGATAAACCAGAAGAATTTTCTGGGAAGAAAAAATATTATACAACTAAAGCAATAAATAATGCTAGAGATTACAATCCTGTTTTAGTAGATTTTAAAAATAGACCTGGGAGAGCAAATATTGTTTCATCTGTTAACGATGTGGGATTTGCTTTAATGAACGGCACAAATAAAGTTTTTTTTATAGATAAGGAAATGTCTGAAGGAATTTTTTCAACAGGTTTTTGTATATTAAGAAGTAAAGGAATGGTTCTTCCAAAATTCTTGTATATTTATATTAGTTCAGATAATTTTCAAAAGATTAAAGATTATCTTGCTGGAAAAGGAATTATGGGTGGAATAAAAAAATCCGATGTAGAGCAAATTGAAATCCTTATTCCTCCTCTCCCTATCCAAAAACAAATCGTCGCAATTTTAGATAAATCATTTGAAAAAATTTCCAAAGCAAAAGATAATGCTGAAAAGAATTTAAAAAATGCAAAAGAAATTTTTGAAAGTTATTTACAAAACATATTTGAAACTAAATGTGAAGGATGGGAAGAAAAAAAGTTGGGGGAGATTGGTATAACTCAAACAGGAACAACACCAAAGACATCAAACAAAGAAAACTATGGAAATTATATTCCATTTATTACTCCCGCAGATGTTGATATTTTTGGAGATGGAGTAATTAGATATAGGGATGAAGGATTAAGTGAAGTAGGATTAAAAAATGGCAGAAAAATATTAGCCGATTCAATTCTTATGGTTTGTATTGGTGCAACCATCGGAAAAGTAGGATTTACAGAACATGATGTTTCTTGTAACCAACAAATAAACTCTTTGACTGTTAAGAAAGAATTTTATCCAAAATTTTTTTATTATGCTTTAAGCACAAAAAGTTTTTTTGAGCAGGTAATGAAAAATGCATCACAAGCAACATTACCAATTATTAATAAAAGTAAATGGGAAAATTTAAATGTGAATTTTCCAAAATCAATATCAGAACAAAAATCTATCGTAACTAAACTTGATTCACTTTCAGCAGAAACTAAAAAACTAGAAAGAATTTATCAACAGAAATTAAATGATTTGGAGGAGTTAAAGAAAGCTATTTTACAAAAAGCTTTTAATGGTGAACTAACAAAAGATTAATATGAGCGAAGATGACACAAGAGCTGAACTTATTGAACCAAAATTAAAACAAAGTGGATGGGGAATTGTTGAAAATTCTAGAATTAGAAGAAACTTTCCGATTACATTGGGAAGAATTCAAGTTGGTGGAAAAAGAGCAAAACCACTTTTTGCAGATTTTATTTTAGAATTTGATGGTAGAAAACTTGCAGTTATTGAAGCTAAAAAAAGTTCTTTAAACATTGGAGAAGGAGTTGCACAAGCTAAGAATTATGCAGAAAAATTACATATTGATTTTACTTTTGCAACAAATGGAAAAGAAATTTACCAGATAGATATGAAAACAGGAAAAGAAGCTATAGTTAAAAATTTTCCAACTCCAGATGAGCTTCAGAATAAAACCTTCAGAACTCAAAATGAATGGAAAGATAAGTTTAATTCAGTTCAATTTGGGGGAAATAAATCACCATATTTTTATCAAGAAATAGCAATAAATAAAACACTTGATGCAATTGCAGAAGACAAGAATAGATTATTATTAACTCTTGCAACTGGAACTGGAAAAACAAATATTGCATTTCAAATTGTTTGGAAACTTTTTCATTCCAAATGGAATTTAAGAAAAGATAGTTCAAGAAAACCAAGAGTTTTATTTCTAACAGATAGAAATAATTTAGCAAATCAAGCATTTAATGAGTTCTCACCATTTCCAGAAGATGCTTTAAAGAGAATTAAACCAAAAGAAATTAAAAAGAAAGGAAAAGTTCCAACCAACGGAAGCATTTTTTTCACAATATTCCAAACATTTATGTGCGGTCCCAATGACACTCCTTATTTTGGTCAATATCCTAAAGATTTTTTTGATTTTATTATAATTGATGAATGTCATAGGGGTGGGGCAAATGATGAAGGTAACTGGAGAGCAATTTTAGAATATTTTTCTCCTGCTGTGCAATTGGGAATGACCGCAACACCAAAAAGAAAAGATAACATTGATACTTATAGATATTTTGGAAATCCTCTTTATGTATATTCTTTAAAAGAGGGAGTTAATGATGGATTTTTAACACCGTTTAAGGTTAGAAGATTTAAGACAACTTTGGATGAATATGTCTATACTTCCGACGATGATGTTGTAGAAGGAGAAGTTGAAGTTGGAAAAGTCTATCAGGAAACAGATTTTAATAAAATAATTGAAATTAAAGAAAGAGAAGCAAAAAGAATAAAGCTTTTTATGGATGAAATAAATCAAAGTGAAAAAACAATTGTTTTTTGTGCAACACAAGATCATGCATTAGTTGTTAGAGATTTAATAAATCAATATAAGAAAAGTAAAGAAGTAAATTATTGTGTAAGAGTTACTGCAAATGATGGAGCACTTGGAGATCAATATTTAGAAGATTTTAGAGATAATGAAAAAACAATTCCTACAATTTTAACAACTTCGCAAAAACTTTCAACAGGAGTGGATGCGAGAAACATAAGAAATATTGTTTTAATGAGACCAGTAAATTCTATTATAGAGTTTAAACAAATTGTTGGAAGAGGAACAAGATTATTTGATGGAAAAGAATTTTTTGTAATTTACGATTTTGTTGATGCTTATAAAAATTTTAATGATCCTGAATGGGATGGAGAACCATTAGAACCGATTTTGACAGATAAAAAATCAAAATTCATGATTGTAAAAGAAAAAGAGAAAAATTATAATGAAGAATTAGAAAGAAAGAAGAAAATAAAAATTAAACTTGCCGATGGAAAAGAAAGAGAAATCCAACATATTAGTATAACTTATTTTATTGGTAAAGATGGAAAACCAATTTCCTCAAAAGAATTTTTACAAAACTTATTCGGAGATTTGCCAAAACTGTTTAAAAATGAACAAAAATTAAGAGATATTTGGAGCAGTCCAATAACAAGGAAAATATTTTTATTAAATCTTGAAAAGATAGGATATGGTTTAGAGATATTAAAGGAAGCTCAAAAATTAATCGATGCAGAAAAAAGTGATTTATTTGATGTTTTAGAATATATTGCATCTGCAAAAAAACCTATTACTCGAGAAGAAAGAGTTGCAAAATCACAAAATCAAATATTTGAAGATTTAGATATTAACCAAAAAGAATTTTTAGATTTCGTTTTAACAAAATATGTTGAATCGGGTGTTGAAGAATTAGATTTAGAAAAGCTTTCATCTCTTTTAAGATTAAAATATCAAGAAGTTGAAGATGCTACGGAATTACTTGGAGGAGTTAAAAAAATACGAGAAACATTTATTGGATTTCAAAAATATCTTTATGCTAAAAATTAAATCTCTCCACTTCTGTCTCATTCTTCACCCAAACAATAATTGCAACAATAACTTAATAAACTAAAAAGTTCTTTAAGAATTATGGGAAAAAATATAGATTTGCGTGATAGATTCTTAAAAATATATGCAGATATTCCTTTAAACTTGAGAAAAGAAATTGTTCTCGTTATAGATAAAGAACCAATAACATGGAATGTAGCTTATGTAGAAATATCCAACAAAACAGAAAAATCAAAGAAAATTTTAAAAATGTTGGAAGAGTTAAAAATAATATGAGTGAAAAAATTTCTGAATCTGAAAAAGAATTAGTTATTGCAAGATTAGATGCGATTCCATCAAACAAGAAAATTTCTATTGGTAATTACGGAGATTTTACTAAAGAACAACTCATTGAAGGAGTAAAAACCGGTTCTGAAGTTGGAAACAAAATTGTAGAAATAGAATTAGAATTCTTGAGGGCAATGAAACGAGGAGTAATAATATGAATGTTAACTTTTTAATAACACTACCTAACCACGACGACACTACTCATTATCTTTCTGCATGGAGCAAAGAGATAATAAAAATTGCTAATGATTTTAGTTTAAAAGTTTTTGATTTATCTGGAGAGAAAGCAAATAGAAAAGAATTTGAAAGTAAAATAAAAAGTTTATCGCCAAAACTTGTTATGCTAAATGGACATGGAGATAAAGATATTGTTATGGGTCATAGAAATGAAATTCTTATAAAAGCAGGAGAGAATGATGATTTGCTTAAGTTAAAAATAGTTTATGCTTTATCCTGTAGTTCAGCAAAAATTCTTGGGTTGGAAAGTGTAAAAAAAGGAGCTTTAAATTATACAGGTTATCTAGACGATTTTATTTTTATGTATGAACCAAATTTATTTTCTCGCCCAAATTTAGACAAAACAGCCGGATTATTTTTATCCCCTTCAAATGTTTTTATAGAATCACTAATAAAGGGGAATAGTGTGAAAGAATCTTTTGAAAGATCAAGAAAAGCGATTATAAAAAATTTCAATAAATCAGCATCTACTTCGGAATGTGACCCAACAATATCTAGGTTTTTATGGTGGAATCTAAGAAATTTTTCTCCCCAGGGAAATATGAATGTTTCAATTAAAGACTAATTCTTCTTTCCTTCCAACTCCAAAATCCTTCTCCCCCTAAAATCACACTATCTAAAACTTTAATTCCAATCTCTTCCCCTGATTTAATTAACTTTTCATTTATTTCTAAATCTTCGTCGCTGGGAGCAGGATCCCCACTCGGATGATTATGCACCAAAATAATTTTTGAGGCTGAATTTTTAATTGCAGGTTTGAAAACTTCTCGTGGATGAATTATTGAAGCATCAAGAATTCCTTTGCTGATTAATTGTTCACCAATTATATTATTTTTTGTGTCTAGCATCAAAACATAGAAATGCTCTTCTTTTTTATCTTTTAGTCTTTCATGAAAATAATTAAAAACATCTTGAGCACATGAAATTCTTTTTGTTGGTTTTTTTGATTGATTAATTCTTTTTTGAATTTCTGCAATAGTTAATATTTGCATTGCTTTGCTTGGACCAATTCCTTTTATCTTTTCCAATTCTTTTAATGAACATTCAAATAATTTATCTAACCCATATTCATTAATTAATCTGTTCGACATCTCAATTACATTTTCACCCTTGCTTCCAGTCCTAAGAAGTATCGCAAAAAGTTCAGCGTCGCTTAATGTTTCTGGACCATATTTTAGAAATCTTTCTCTTGGTCTTCCCTCTTTTGGAAAATCTAAGATTTTCATTCAGAAAACAAATTATCTAAATATAAAAATTCTCCCTCTCACCAATTCCCACACCATAATCTCCCTCGTAATATAAAATAAAATTCCTCTACATCACAATCTCTTCAACCTTGTTAATAAAATTGTAAGCGTCCTGCATTACGCTTTTAGCAATTTCTTTTGTTGTTTGCTTTGTTACGCTGTATTGCGCGATTTCTCTTTTGTGCCTTGCTTCAGATAATTTTTCTATTTCTTCTTTTTTAATTACTGCGTTTTTCAATAAACCTATATCTTCTTTAGACATCAATTTCTTTTTAATAAAAAATTCCTCCAATAAAATTATTGTTGCATTATGATTTTTGCTTCTGTATCCAATTTTAGCAATTAACGCTAACGCCGAAGAATACATTGTATAATATCCAACTATAACCACCCACTCGTCACTGTTGTAATCCAAAGGTATTTTTAGCAAATCTCTTGCCTTTTTATTTTCCTGAATTTCCGATAATATTTTCATCGTAACAAGATTATTTTTGGCTTTTTGTAAATATCTTTGAGAAAGATTTTTAACAGAATCATCTTTAGAAATATATCCCTTCTTTATTAAATATTTAATATCATTTATCATTTTTATATGCTAAACTATAGAAGAAATCTTCCCCCTTAAATATTATCCCAAAATGTTTTAAATCATTCCACAACTCGGGATTATCTTTTTTTATATTGGGAAATTCATCTAGAGGCAATACAACCGGAGCGAACTCTAAGTTATATTTATATTTTAATGATTTAACAAAATGCTCTATTTCTTTCTTTTTATTTGAAACACAAATAATATCGACGTCGCTTTGCTTTGATTCTGTTCCTTTAGAATAACTTCCAAATAATATAACCATCCAAATAAAATGATTATTGATTATTTCTTTAATTGCATTATATAAAACCCGATGTTTTTTCATGAACTCTATTTCTCTGTCCAGCATATAATGGTCAAATCCTATTTCAGCATATAAATGATTTAAGTCCAATGAATAAACAAGAGTTTTTCCTTTTTTATCTTCCTTTACAATATTTTTTTCAGTCAGTGATTTCAATGCGAAATTAGCTCTTTCATAAGAATCCTCTGTTCGTTCTATTATCTCTTTGATAGTCATTTCTTTTCCTTCGGGAAAAAATGAACTTATGATTGTTCCCTCTAAAAACGAGAGCTCCATTTTTCCGAATGAACCAAATCCGGTTCGCTGTTTTCTTTTCATTTTATATCTATTGATAATTCAATAATATTATTGATTTTTCATTATTTAAATCTTTTGCTTATCTCAAAGAATTAATTCTATCTTCTCTTCCTCCTTCCCAAAAATTATTTATCTTATCTTCTTCGTTTTCCCCAAAACCTTCCCCAATCTATTCAGAGTTTCAGCAATGTCTTTTGCTTCTTGTTTTCCCAAAGTAAGAATTCCGGAATTAGATTCTCCTTTGAAAAAGATATCAACTCTTTCTTCCTCAGGATTAATTAAATCTTCTTTCAATTCAATGTTATCTATTTTATTCAGACAATTAATTTTTTTAGCGCCAGACAAAGTCATTAGTTTAAGTTTTATTCTCATGAAAATTCAATTAAAAATCCATTTATAACTATTTGTGCAATTGAATATATCTTATAAAAAAGATAAAATCTTGCTTCGCAAACATTAATGTAGAAATAAAAGTAGTGCGAGAAAAATCGATGTTAATTAAAATAATCGGTAGTTTCTTCCACTACTTATTAAATCAATCTCGCGAAGCGAGCAATTTAAAAAAAATAAAAAATAAATCAGAATTTATTTTTTTGCAACCCAGTTCCAGCACAAAGCATAAAACCATCCAGCAACATAACCGCCGATAAAAGCCATCACAACGAGAATCAAAGCATTTGTTATATTGAATGTGGTTACACCGATAAGCAATTCAATAAAATGCAAAGGCAATATCCAATTAAGATATACGCCAGCGACGCCAACTAAAACCGCCAAAGTCCATACAGCGTGGAGAATTGCAAAAAAGATTCCTGTTGCCAATCCAACTTTATTTTTATTTAATTTTGCCATTTTCATTTTGAAAA
>CAYITA010000001.1:10343-16772 GCA_964366165.1 Candidatus Woesearchaeota archaeon | reverse complement strand
AAAATTTCCTATTTTTCTCACCTCCTTTCAATACTGAATATAAAATGCAGATAAAAAAATAAAATGGAAGAACAATGATTGCAAGTGTAAAAAATATTTTTTCTTCAATTTTTAAAAAAGCAAAAATAAAATTATGCAAAATCACGAGTATAAACCAGAATACAAGCAAAAAAATTGTTTTTTTCAAATCCAGCGAAAAAAATTTGTCAAGTTTATTTTTTTCTTTCCCCATTTTTCACCTCTATTTTTTTCATGCCTGACATGTATGGCTGAAGAACTTTTGGAATATTAATGCTTCCATCTTTATTCTGGTTGTTTTCCAAAATCGCAACCATTATTCTTGAAGTTGCTAAAGCTGTGTTGTTCAGTGTATGCAAGACATATCTTTCTCCTTTTTTATTAACTCCGCGAATATTAAGTTCTCTTGCCTGCGAGTCCCAGCAGTTGCTTAAAGACATTACTTCGCCATAAGTTTTTGTTGTCGGGCGATAAACTTCTAAGTCCTCGCTCTTTGCTTTCCAATCTCCCAAATCTCCTGTGCAAATTTCTATAATTCTGTAAGGAAGTTCCAATGCCTGCAAAATCTCTTCGGAATTTTTTTTCAATTCTTCATAATATTTCCATGAATCTTCTGGCTTGCAAAAAATAAACTGCTCTACTTTGTTGAATTGATGGGTTCTCCAAAGCCCCTTTTCATTAATTCCGTGGCTTCCGATTTCTTTTCTAAAGCACATTGAATATCCAAAAAATTTCAACGGCAAATTTTCTTCTTTTATTTCCTTGTCTGAAAACATTCCTAAAATCGCATGTTCTGCAGAAGGAATCAAGTAAATTTCCTCTCTATCAATTTTGTAAAGAGCAAGTTCAAATGCCTTCAGGTCTCCTGCAGCAGCAGCAATTTTTTTTGTCATCATCAACGGAGGTTCAATGTAATTGTAATTTTTTTTCTTCATGAAATCAATTGCGAAATTTATCAGTGCTCGATTCAAAAGCCCAAGTTCATTTTTTAAATAATAAAATCCTTTGCCTGCGATTTCTGCAGCTGAATCAAAGTCAGCGATGTTTAGAGATTCTGCGAGTTCAACATGGTTTTTTGGCTTAAAATTAAATTTTGCTGGTTTTCCGACGATTTTTCTTACAACATTGTCCTTGTCGCTTTTTCCAATCGGAACATTTTTTTCCATCAGCGTCGGAATTTTTCTAATTTCTTCATTCAGCAATTTTTGCATTTTCTGCTCCCACTCTTCTGTTTTCTCTAATTTTTTTGGAATTTCTTTTGCTTTTTTAAGCAATTCAGAAACATTTTTTTTCTGTTTTTTAAATTGATTAATATTTTCGGAAATTTGGTTTCTTTCTTTCCTTAAATTATCTGCTTCAAATTTTAATTTTCTCCATTTCTCATCGAATTCCAGAACTCTGTCAATTATTTTTGCGTCTCTTCCCTTTTTTTTATTATTTGCCTTGAAAATTCCTGGATTTTCCCGAATTAATTTTATATCAATCATAAAAACAAAAGGATTAGAAGATATTTAAAATCTTTGTTTTGTGAAAACAAATATTTAGCTCGCTTCGCTCAATTGATTTAAATTTAATTAATAGAAAAACTGCTGATTATCATTACCGACGAGATTTACATTATTTAATTAATAGAAAATCTGCGAATGAAATGAGCAGGTATTTTTACTTAACATGGTTTTTATTTTGCTTTTAAGAATTCATAAAATTTATCAAATAGACTATCTTGTTCTCCCGCAATAACTAAATGACCACTGGTTTTTTGTATTCTGTCATTTTCCCAATATTCCTCGTGATTAACGTCTAATGTTGCTATTACTAATTTATTTGAAAATATTAAAATATCACAATTTTTAGAAACTTCCTCAGGATTTGGTTTTCTTTTTAATTTTTCAAGAAGACATCGGTCATATGTTGTCTGTGAATTCCCATCATTAAAAAACATCCCCCCGCGACTGGTTATAGAAAGACTATACAAATCATTTTTTGGAGGATTTTCAATAAACATACATATTTCATCTATTTTTTTAGTTGGAGTTAAACTTAAACCTTTTTTAATTTTAATAATTTTTTCTTCTTTAGTATCTCGTTCAATTGTTTGTTTATTTAACTCAACGACATACGCAATTAATTTTTGGTTATCAACAAGTTCCTGAAAAAATCTTTTCATTTCATAAATTGGTTTTCCAATATTTTCTTCAACAATTTTAGCAAGAGTCATTTCATTATTCTTATATTTTAGTTAATAAAGTTAATTATTCTTTAATATAGATTTCAAAATATCCTTAAAGCGCAGAAAGATTTTAATGAATTAATCTTGCTTCGCAAATATTAATGAAATTTTTCCAAACATTCGTTAAGAAAAAATTTTTGGAAACAGAAATAGTGTGAGAAAATATTTTATCTACTTACTTTAATTTTCTACTAGAAATTTAAGCGTAAGCGAAATTTCGAAATCAAGAATATTCGAGCAACTTGCGAGAGTTTACACGAATTTCAGCGTCGCCATAATTTAAGTGTGGGCTCGAGTTTGCGAACTAAAAAATCACGACATAAAAAGGTTTTTAAATGGATTTGGAATTTAATTAATATGCCAATTGTAAGAGTCAAATTAAACAGCATAGACATAGAAATGCTCAATAATATTTGCAATTCTATTTTGGATATCGCGAAAAAAGCAGGAATTGCACCGAGAGGGCCTGTGCCTTTGCCGACTAAAAAACTTAAAATTACGACGAGAAAATCGCCGTGCGGAAGTGGGACAGCAACTTTTGACAGATTTGAAATGAGAATTCACAAACGGCTTATTGACCTTCCAGTAAATGAAAAAGTTCTTCACCACATTATGCGTCTGCAAATTCCAAAATCAGTGAATATAAAAATTGAGATGAAAGATTAAATATTTTAATATATTTTTGGAAGATATATTTTCAAGTATATGTTTATTTAAAAAAGAGCAATAAATTGAATTTTTATGTTATCTGAAAAAAAAGGATTGTTCATAGTTTTTGAAGGAATTGATGGGTGCGGAAAATCGACGCAGGCAGAATTGTTCATAGATTATTTATATAATTTAAATAAATATCAACATGTTTTGAGAACAAGAGAACCGTATCAACAAAAAGACATAAGGGATATACTTAAACAAGAAAAAGATCCTTATATAAAAGCAGAAAAACTTCTTGAATTATTTGTTGAAGACAGAAGAGAACATGTTAAGAAAGTTATTGTTCCAAATTTAAAAGCCGGAGTTGATGTTGTCTGTGACAGATATTGGTATTCTACAGCAGCATATCAATCTGCGCAAGGAATTCCAATTGAAAAAATAGTGAAAATGCACACAAGAAGAAAAAATTTCAGTGTTAGAAATTACGAATTTCCTGTTCCGGATTTGACTTATTTTATTGACTCTTCTCCAGAAATTGCCTCAGAAAGAATAAATACCCGAGCAAGTTCAGAAAAATTTGACAATAAAGAATTCCAAGAAAAAATAAGACAAAATTATTTATTGCTTCTAAAAATGCTGCCTAATCATATTATAATTAAAATAACTGACGACGGGAAAAAGGAAATAAAAGATATTGCAGATGAAATTAAAGGGCGTTTTGACGCATATTATTCCCATCTTTTTGCTAAATAAAATATATTTTTCAGAATATATTTGTTTAAAAAAGAAAATACTGTCTGGAACAAGGCATGAAATTTGCAGGGCTGTTCACGCAGAGCAAAACGCAATAATTTAGGGAGCATATCATGGAGTTTCTGTAAAAGATGGAATAATGTATTGCACTCACACGCCGTGCATGATTTGCGCAAAAATAATAGTTAATGCAGGAATAAAAGAAATTGTAAGTTATCAAAATTATCCAGATGAAAATTCATTAAATCTTTTGAAAGAAGTTGGAATCACATTAAGAAAAGTAGAAAAACCAATTACATTTAAGGATTAATAATATTTTATATACAAAAATTATTTGAATAAATACCTGCTCATTTCATTCGCAGAATTTTCAATTACTAATTAATATAGATAACGCAACGACAGGAGCGCAATTTTGAAATAATTAATTTACCAATCCATTAAAAAATTTATATTTGTTCTCCTGATTAAAATATTATTTATAATCTAATCTTGCTGTCTGGAAGATTTTTAGAATGAACATCTAATTCTCCGCTTTGCAAACAATCCCAGCAAACATGGACAGTTCCGTCTTTTTCTTTCACAACTCCTTTACCATGACATTTTTCACATTTAGGATTCATAAGAAAACCTGTTGAAAGGAATATATAAACTTTAGGGTGATGGAGTTTATGATTGAGAGTTTATTAAAAAATTTTATAAATAAAAAATAAAACGCTTCGGCAGATTTCTCCGTGAAAAATTTAAGTAAATGGATAAAATTTTTATTCATTAATTATCATTTTAGTGGAGAGCCTTAGTGTAATTTGGTTCATAGCAATTAATCCGAACGAAGTGAGCTAAATTATTCAACAACTTTTAAAAACATCTTTTTTCTTTTTATTTTATGGACAAAAAATTAGTAATATTTATAACACTTGGATTTTTAATAATTTTAATTTTAGGATTTGCGTATCTAAAATCAAATGAAAAAAATAGGAAATTTAAAGATAATCAAATGACAAAAGTAAAACTTGAAACAAATTACGGGAATATAGTTATAGAATTTTATGATGAAATGTCGGTGACTGCGAGCAATTTCAAAAAATTAGTTGAACAGGGTTTTTATGACAGAGTAATTTTTCACAGAGTTATTGACGGATTTATGATTCAGGGTGGAGATCCGACAGGAACAGGAATGGGCGGGCCAGGATATAAAATAAAAGATGAATTTACAAAAACAAATTTGGATAAAAATAATCGCGGAACAATTGCAATGGCGAATGCAGGGCCGAACACAGGCGGAAGCCAATTTTTTATAAATCTCGCAGACAATAATTATTTAGATGGGAGACATCCTGTTTTTGGAAAAGTTGTTGAGGGGATGGATGTCGTAGATAAAATTGCAAAAGTTGAAACAGATTCAAATGATAAACCGTTGG
This sequence comes from Candidatus Woesearchaeota archaeon, assembly GCA_964366165.1. Classification (GTDB taxonomy): domain Archaea; phylum Nanobdellota; class Nanobdellia; order Pacearchaeales; family GW2011-AR1; genus CAYITA01. Next base: position 11,696 of record CAYITA010000001.1, on the reverse strand, counting down.
AAGAAGTGAAAATATTAAAGGCGAGTGTTGTTGAATAAAATTAATGTTTTATTTTCTCGGATCAACGCCATTATATTCTGAACGACCGTCGCAATCAGGGCAGTTTGGATTCAAATATTTTTTTTTGTTGGAGCTTGACATATCGGGCATCTTTTGGCGCACCCATTTAACAGTAAGGCGAAATCGTCAGCTAAATTATTTCCTCCAAATCTGGATTCAGAATATTTGTTTAATGGCCTGTGTGGAAACATTCTTCTTGCCTCTTCTTTTGTTAAATTTTCGCAGACAATTATAACTTGCATTTTTCCATTTTTACCATCGAGAATTATCTTTTTTGTTTTTTCTTCGAGTTCCATTATAGTTAGGATAATTTTCTATTTATAATTATTGTTGTTCTGAAGTTAATATTTATGAAAGAATTTTTTCAATTGTTCGCGTAATGAGCTGATGTTTTCTTTCAAGCAAGTGATTATATCTCATTAAAAAAAGAAAATCTGGGTATCCAAATTCATAAAAAGAGCCTGAACATTTCATATACATTATCTTGTAAAACTCTTTCAGATTGGTTCATTAAGGTTGTTGCTTGTTTTTCCATTTCCTTATACATTCTTGAGTTGAAAAATATCCACCTATTAAAAATTACCTAAAAGTTTATAAAAACCTTTCTATATATATTTGACATGGAAAAAGATATTGGAAAAATAGGAAAGAACGATACAACAGACATTGTAATAAGAATTGATGATTTTGGCGGAAGAATAGGATTGACAATAAGAGAATTCGTGACAAGCGACAGATATACGGGATTTACAAAAGCAGGAGTGAGAATACCTGCAGCCGAATTTTTAAAATTCCGCGAGATGATAAATTCAATCAGTTTAGAAGATATGAAAGAATCTGAAAAACGGGAAATGTCAGAGAGAGAGCAGAGAAAATTAGATAATTCTAACGACGAAATGCCGGATTATTGAATTGCTCGCTTCGCGAGATATTATATTAATTAAGTAGTGTGAAGAAATATTTTTATCAGATTACTTATTTTTTCTACGGAGAAATCTGCCGAAGGTGATTTCATAGTAAAATAAATCTCGAGCAACTTGTTGCGAGCAAATAAAATAAGAAAAGTTTAATCCTTTCAGTGAGATTTATAAACCCAAATTACGTATTAAAAATAAGAGGTGAAAGATGGCAAAGTTAACTGCTTGGCTTGTAACTATTATTGGTGTGTTGTTAATACTTCCTTTGATAGGCGTCAGCCAACTTGCGGCTTACAACGACTGGCTTATCGCTATTGGTGTATTGGCAATTGGTATTGGTAAGCTGATAAGAAATTACAACAGAAAAAGAAGATAA
>CAYITA010000001.1:8561-10243 GCA_964366165.1 Candidatus Woesearchaeota archaeon | reverse complement strand
ACAGTATGCGGGCATGTTGACCACGGAAAAACGTCGATACTTGATTGTCTTAGAGAGAGCTGTGTTCAGAAAGGGGAAGCGGGGTATATTACTCAAAAAATTTCATTTACACTTTATCCAATAGAACAATTAAAAAAATCCTGCCCGTTAATAGAACAATCTAAAATTAAACTAAATATTCCAGGGTTTTTATTGATTGACACGCCCGGGCATGCGGCATTTACTAATCTGAGAAAAAGAGGAGGAAGTTTAGCTGATTTGGCTGTGCTTGTAATTGACATCAACGACGGAATAAAACCACAGACATCAGAAGTAATTCAAATTTTGAAGCACAATAAAACTCCTTTTTTAATTGCATTAAATAAAATTGATAATATTTCTGGATGGAGAACAGACAAAAATAAACCCCTGAAAGAATCAATTGAATCGCAGGCGATTAATGTGAAGCAGGCATTTGATGAAAAATATATGATGCTGATAGCGTCGCTGAATGCTTACGGGTTTGATGCTGATATTTATTACAATATTGAGGATTTCACGAAAAAAATTGCGTTGGTTCCTACATCAGCAAGGACAAAACAAGGAATTCCTGAATTGATAATGATGCTTTGCGGGTTGAGCCAGAAATATTTATCAGACAAATTGAAATTAGGAAAAGATGCGAAGGGAGTTATACTTGAAGTAAAAAAAGACAAATCAATGAATTATGCTGAGGCGATACTTTATGACGGCTCTTTGAAAAAAACTGACGAGATAGCTGTTGCGGATTTTAACGGTGGAGTTATAACAACAAAAATCAGAATCTTGGAAGAGATACTTCCTCTTTGCAATAAATTCAAGACAAAAGATTTTGTAACAGCGTCGACAGGATTGAGAATGCAGTTGGTTGATAAATCCAACATATTTCCTGGAATGCCTTTTTTAATTTACAAAAATAATAAATCTGAAATTGAAAATGAATTCAAAAAAGAATTGACTGAAGCTGTGAAAACAGACAAGCAGGGGATAATTGCTAAGGCAGATTCGCTGGGAAGTTTGGAGGCTTTGTTAGTAATGCTGAAACAGGAAAAAATTCCGGTTGTGAAAGCAGGAATAGGAACAATAAATAAAACAGATATAATCAACGCGAAAGCAAATTTGGAAATAAATGAAATTGATTCTGTTGTCGTCGGATTTAACACGCAGATTGATGAAGATGCGAAGATATTATCTCAAGATAAAAAAATAAAAATAATAACAAATGAGGTTATCTATAAATTAATTGATGATTTGATTGAATTCAGAATGCAAAAATCAATGGAAATTGAAAAGCGAAGATTAATGGAAATGGCGACGATTGGAAAAGCAGAAATTCTTCATCAATATGTTTTTAGGAATTCCAATCCAGCAATTTTTGGAATTAGGATTAATGCTGGAAAATTAAAACAGCGTATGCATTTAATCAACGAGGATGGGAATAAAATTGGAAAAGTAAAAAACATTCAGCTGGATAAAAAAAGTATTGACGAAGCAACAGAAGGAATGGAAGTAGCGATTTCAATTCCAGGAATAAATTTTGAAAGAGTTCTTCAGGATAAAAAAATTCTTTATACAGATATCAGCGAAAGCCAGTTTAAAATATTCAAGAAAAACAAAGACATTCTTTCGCAGAGGGAAATTAAAACTCTTCAGGAAATTGCAGA
>CAYITA010000001.1:5302-8461 GCA_964366165.1 Candidatus Woesearchaeota archaeon | reverse complement strand
TGGGGTGGATGAAAATTAATTTTTAATAAAAAATTATATTTATTCCTCTTTCTTAAAGAAGAAATAGAATAAAAAAGGAATATTAAATAAAACTAAAGAACCTAATCCTGAAAACAAAAAAGTTCGTAAGTCTAATATTTGAATTATTTGAATAATTAATTCATTTGATATTTGAGAGGTATTAATCAAAGATAAATAAAAGAAAATAATTATCAAAAAAATTCCGACGATGATACTGCTAATAACATTAATTCCTAAGATTTCTTTTTTTGTATATTTTTTTGCATAAATTAATGGAATTAACCCAACTATCAAAGCGATAATTAATGCATTATATATTACACTAATAGATAAAAAAAGAATAATTCCCATTAATAAAATTGTCTGAATAATCGTTAATAAAATAGGATTTATCCTCACCATTTTAATTATATAAAGAAAAAGGGTTTTTAAAATTATGGTTGAAATAAAAAAAGAATTAATAGAAAAAAAACGACGGGTGAATTTATTAATTATATTTTCTCCAACTATTTATTATATTTTACATCAATATTTGCGAAGCAAGAAATCGCTCGCAACAACAACTTTTAAAAACCAATTTTATTATTAATTCTTATGTTCAGAATAAATATATCAGATAAAACTGGAAAAACTTACAACTTTGAAACAGAATCAGAAGAATTAATTGGAAAAGAACTCAATGATAAAATTCACGGGAATATTATTCATCCTGAATTAACCGGATATGAACTGGAAATTACAGGCGCGTCTGACAAGGCAGGATTTACTTCAATGAAAGAAGTTGAAGGAATTGGACTTAAAAAAATTCTTTTGAATTTTGGAAAAGCAATGCATATTCGTCCGAAAGGAAATAAAAAGAAAAATAAGCGTCCTCAAAAAGGATTGAGATTGAGAAGAACTGTGAGGGGGAAAATTATTTCTCCGGCGATAATTCAGATTAATATGAAAGTTATCAAGCACGGAGCAAAACCTCTGACGGAAATATTTAAGAAAGAAAATAAGGCGGAGTAAAAATTAGGAATAATATGGATACAAAAAGTTTGGAAATGAGAACAAAATTTATTCCAAAAAAGAAAGGAACTTCTGAAAAAGATTTTGAGAGCAAAATTCATTTAAGAAAAAATTATGAACATTCTCTTCCGGAATTTGTTGGTTGCGGAGTTGTATTTAATATTTATAGAAATAGGGAATAATTGCTCGCTTCGCTTGTATTGGTGTTGACTTCGAAATTTCGCTCTCGCTTAAATTTCTTCGTAGGAAAATATAAATAAATGATAAAAAGATTTTTTCGCATTAATTCTATATCTACATCAATCTGCAAATGAAATGAGCAGGTAGATTATGCAAATAATTTTTATTACTCAAATTAAATAAATTTTTTTTCTTTTTAATTTATTTTTATCCAGTAGTAACCTTTATAAGCATTATTTTTTTAAATTTAATATGGTTGAAGTTAAAGAACAAGACAGCATTCCAGGAATGGAAATTGACCACAAGTATGCTGAAAAAAAACCGATTTCTCCAGAAAATAATTTAGAGATAAAAAAAGAAATGGAGAAGACAAAAAAAGAATTGGAAAAAATTAAAAATTTCATAGTTAAAAAATACAAATTCATACAGGCGATTGGAGTTTTGCCTCCGCAGGCGATTCCGCTTTTTATCGACGAAGAAGAGGTTCCGAAAGAAACTGAAAAGTACATGCAGTTGTATGTTATTGTTCCAGAAGCTAATTTTAAAGAAATACCGAAGATAAAAAAAGAAATTATTAAGGAAATTGAAAATATAAAAACAGAGCAAAAAATTTGGCTGCAAATTAAAACTCCGGTTGATATTTGGGAACTTTGTCTTGACAGCAAATTTGATATTGTTTCTGCGATTGGAATGTCTTTTCCGCTTTTTGATAAGGGATTTTTAGGAGCATTGAGATTTACAGAAGTGCACAAGTCTTTGGTTCTGCAAAAATTTGAAAAATATGTTGTTAGTTATGTTGTTGTTGGAAGTTTCATAAGAGGAGAAGCGACAAAAACCAGCGACGTTGATGTTTCAATAATAATTAATGACACCGACGTTAAAAGAATGCCGAGACTTGAATTAAAAGAAAGACTTAGAGCAATTATTTATCAGTATGTTGCTGAGGCGGCTGCTCTTGCTGGCGTGAAAAATGAGCTTCACATTCAAACTTATCTTTTAACTGATTTTTGGGACGCTGTCAAGGACGCTCATCCAGTTATGTTTACTTTTATTCGTGACGGGATTCCATTGCACGACAGAGGAACTTTTATGCCGTGGAAAGCTCTGCTGAAAATGGGAAAACTTCGTCCGTCACCAGAATCAATTGACATGTTTATGAAAACTGCAGAAAAAACAAAAGAAATGATTGAGAGAAGATTAATCGACGCTATGATTGATGTTTATTACGGGGTTTTGAATCCTTCGCAGGCATTGATTATGCTTTACGGAGCATCACCGCCGACGCACAAAGAAACTCCAAAATTAATGGAAGAAATTTTTGTGAAAAAAGAAAAAATGCTGAAAAAATCTGATATAAATATTCTTGAAAAAACAGTTAAAATGTTCAAGGAATATGAGCATGATACAAAATATAAAATTTCTGGAAATGAAGTTGACAAGCTGGTTAAAGAATCTGAAGACTATATGGGGAAATTGAAAAAATTAAGGGAGCAAATTGAAAAAAGAACTCAGGAAAAAATAATTGAACAGAATTACAAAGATATTTTTGAGCTGATGGAATCGATTGTCGGTAAAAAATCTCCAGAGCAAACTCTTGTTGAATTTGAAAAATTAGTCAAGAAAGGGCAGTTTACTCCGCTGGATTTAAGAATTTTAGGAAGCATTATCAAAGCAAGAAAAGAATTCAGAAAAGGAAAATTAAATTTCCACCATGTCGAGGACGCGAGAAAAGAAGCTTCAATATTAATCAGTAATTTAATTGAATACAACCAGAGATGCGAATTGGTGAAGAATGGGAAAGAGAAGAAGGAATGAAATTTGCTCGCAACAAATTGCTCGGATTTAAATTTAAATAATAGAAAAAAACTACCGATTATTTTATATTAGTTAATTAATAGATAAATAAATTTTCTCACACTATCTTTATTTCCACATCAATATTTGCGA
>CAYITA010000001.1:0-5202 GCA_964366165.1 Candidatus Woesearchaeota archaeon | reverse complement strand
ATGGTAACATTAAGAAAAGCAAACGCGTATTCGAAGCAAAGAGTTCATGCTTTTACGAGGATAAGCAAGAAAAAAAATAAAGCGTATATAAAAACAGTTCCACCTCAGAAAATTGTCAAGTTCACGATGGGAAAAGAGCAAATGTTCGACGCTGGGAAACTTCCCCATCAATTAACTATGATTTCAAAAGAAGATGTTCAAATAAGACACAATGCATTGGAATCTTGCAGACAATATATTAATAAAAAATTAGATGAAGAACTTGGGGGAAATTATCTGTTCAGGGTTCTTCCTTTTCCGCATCACATTCAAAGAGAAAATAGAATGCTTACTGGCGCAGGAAGTGATAGAATGCAGACAGGTATGCAGTTGTCTTTTGGAAAACCCGTCGGCAAATCAGCAATTTTGAAAAAGGGTTCGAGAATATTTTTTGTTGCTGTGCAAAATCCAAAGGCAGTATTGTTTACAAGGCTTGTCTTAAAACAGATTAAATCAAAATTGCCGTGCAAGACAACAATTTTTTATCAGGAGATTAAGTCGGAAAATAAATAAGATACTGCTTCGCAGATTGATGTAAAAATAGAAGTAGTGAGAGAAAATATTTTATCTGCTTACTTAAATCCTCGACGATAATTTTAATAAATATAATCCATAAATAACAGAATTAAGGAGTAGTTTCTTCCACTATTTAGTTTTTTATCTTGAGCCGAGCGATTTCGTGGTAGAGAGTAAATTAAATATTAATAACTCGTGCGAAGTCGTGAGATTTGTTGCGAACATTTTTATTCTTTAATATACCTTTTCTATTGTTAATTACTAAGTAGTAACAAACAGAAAGGTTTATAAATATCAGGGATTTAGAAAAACTATGGAAAAAGAATATAATTTAAAATTTGTAAGAAGTTCTGAAGAAAATATTTGTAATAGTCTTATTTATTTTCCGAACTTAACAAAGGAAAAAATAGAACAATTAAGAGAAGATGGATTAAGAAAACTACAAAAACATTTAAATAGATTGCAAATTAGAAATTAAAATGGAAAAAGAAAAACCAGATTATGATAATGTAAGAAGATATGCTTTAGCAAGAGCAGGACATCAGATTTTTGAACAAGATCCAAATGCAGGAAAAAAAGCATTAGATGGATTAGTTGAAAAATTATATGGAGAAAATAATGATGATATTGCTGGATTGCTTGCAGGTTCAAGAAGTTCTCGTGAATCTGTTGAAAAAGCTTTGGGTGTTTATGCGCAAAAAGATAGAGAAAGAAGATATGGTGTTGAAATTAAAAATCTTCCAGATTTATATGAAGCACAATTTAATTCTTTAGTCGAAGAAGAAGACAGAGAAGAAGCACGGAAAATTTTCGATTATGATGGAGATTATAAATCAGTTATGAGAGAATATAAGGAAGCAGAAAATATTCTAAAAAATAAAGAACTTTACGAAAAAGAAAAAATTGAAGAAGCAGAAAAAACTCTTATGAAATATCAAAGATTAGTTGCTTTTGTGAGCACTCTTGAAGCTGAAGAACTTGAAGGTTTAATTAATCCTTTAGCCAAAAAATCAAGAAAAGAACAAATTAAAAAAATGATTTATGGATGAGAAAATGACAATAGAAAAATATTTGACTAGTGAAATTAAGGAATTTCCTAACAGAAAATTAGATGGTCCAATTGGACTTAGAAAAAATCCTAATAGATATTCTCATCCAGCAGTAGTCGAAATTAATGTTATAGCATGGCCAGTTGAATTATATGGTATTAAATCTTTCAAATGGGTTGCAATGGAATACTATTGTGTTGGTATGTCATTGAGAAAGACAGATTAAAAAATGACAAAATATTTATCAGAAGAACCAAAATATAAAGGCAAAGATGGAAGAGAATATGGAACTTCTAAAGAAGTTATTGAACCTAATAGAGGGTATAAAAAACCTTTTCTTAAAAAAATTGCTTGCTAACGCTCGAATTATTTTAAATTAGTAATGTAAAATCCGTCGATAATTATTATATAACAAGTAGTTTTTTCATTATTTAACTTTTATCAATTCACGAGCGAAGTGAGTGCTATTATTTCTCAATAATCTCCTTGACTAAATTCGCCATCACATTCAAGAATTCTTCTGTTTTTTCCTGCCAATCGTCGATAACAACGCCTTTTAGATTGGTTATTTTTCCGTGAGTTATTTCTTTGTGCAAAACATAAAGGTCTCGATACCATGTGACATATTGCATTTTTAATTTACCAGCGTCGACAAAAACTTCTTTCAAATCAACTGAAATATGCTCTGGCGACGGGGGAGAAACATTCGCGGCGATTAGTGCAGCATGAGCTGAATCTACCATTGCCCAATAAAGTCCCTCAATTGCATTTAGTTCTGCAACTTTGCTTCGATTAATATGCTGCGGTGCTCTTTCTAATGCGCTGTAAATTGCTTCTGGAGTTGATTTTATTTTTCCATTAAGCAATAAATATTTTAACGGCTCAAAAAAACCTCCAAAATCAATTATTGATTCTCCGTATCTTATTACATTTATTACAACTGGGTCGCCTCTTATCATGTCTTCCCACCATGTGCTGAGTTTTATTGTATTTATGTGCAATTTTTTATTGTATGCGTTTGCTCTTAATATTTTTTCAAGCTCTTCTCTGTACCACGCGATTAATTCATTGTCCCATCTTATAGAAACATCGTCGATGATTATGATTATATCAATATCTGAACCGTCAGTAACCATTTGCTTTGTTGTTGAACCAAAGAGAATCACAGATTTAATCATCTTATCGAATCTTTGATAAATTTTTGCCGCAAAATCCATCGCAATTTCAGATTCAGTTTTTAAATTCAGAGTAGGAACATTTTTCAGATTAATTTTTTTAGATTTTTTTCCTGAAATGTTTTTATTTCGTATTTTTTTAGATTTCTTTTTTGAAATATTTTTTTTATATTCCTTTTTTAAAATATTATCCTTAGATTTCTTTTTCGAAACATCTCTTTTCTTTTTCATTTTCACCTCGATAGGATAAATAATTTTTAGTTTTTAAATATTTGCTCGTTAATTTCCTGCTCGTAAACTTACAGATTATGAATAGAAGTAATAGAAAAATATGACTATCATAATTCATCGATGGATTTTAACTTACTAATTTTTTATCAATATCAAACTTCGAAGAAGTTTGCAAATTTCTTACTCACTTCGCAGAACCTCCTGCGGGTTCTGCGTCTCCAGCAACCATGCTTTGCGAAGTTCGCGAATTGATAAAATTAAGTAATGAAAGAAACTATTTATTAAATTTAATTGTTTGATAATTTTGACTTATTAATTTTTATTTAATTGTCGTCGAGAATTTATTCGAGCAATTTTATTTTGAAAATTTATTTTATTAATTCAAATTTATTCCATGGGTCTTCCACTCATTCGTCCGCCTTGACTTCCAGGAACCTGCCCTCCAAGTTCTGCTGGCAACGCAGAAAATCCTCCACCGAAAATATTGTAATTTCCTTGAGGAAGAGTTGCGCCATAACCTCCGAAATAATTTTGCTGAAATCCAATTGCTGCATTCCAATAAGGGCCGAGTCCTGTTGAATAAAGAGGAGAGCCCATTGCTTCTAAACTTGGTTTTAGAGGAGGATTTGAACCTTGTTCTGAAAAATGCTGCCACCAGTGAAGAGCCTCTATAATTTTTTTCCCTTTGTATCCTTCTTTGCCTAATTTTTCCATCATTGCTTTTATTGGAACATTTCCCATTCCCATCGGAAGCTCTGTGTGTTCAAATCCAAAATTATCAGAAAGATGAACGTGTTTTACCAACGGCGCGATTTTTTCTGTTTCTTTAATTATATCCTCGTCAGTATAGCCGTATTTTCTAAGCATGTTAATATGCCCGACATCCCAAGTTGCTCCAATTAATTTTTTCGACGCTGATTCTGCTTCGCTTTGGGACATTCCGCCTTTAATTGCTTTCTCAACAAATTTTTTTCTTGATTCTTCTACAATTTCTTTTAATTCTTCTCCTCTGCTGAATGCTCCTCCTGCTGGCGGATTTTCAATGCTGATGATTGGAGAATTATCTTTAAATTTGTTGTAAGTTTGCAAAGCGACATTTGAAAAAGTTTCAGTAGTTTTTTCTTTTGCGTATTCTTCGAGGGGTTTGAACATTTGCGGAGGAGATATTTGCCCCAAAATATTTATTCCCTCTTCTAAAATTTCTTTTCTTAATGCAATGCTTTCTTTAGTATTTTTATTTTCAGTTATTTTAATTGCCTTTTCTTTAATTTTTTGAGAAAATTCTTCTAATTTTTTTTTATCCTCTGGAGAACTGCCCGGGTATGTTTGATCGTAAATTTTTTTAAACTCTCTATAAGATTCATTTAGAAAAGTTACGCCACGATTAAATCCTGACATTGCTCTTTTTTCTTGTTCTGTTAATTGCTGTCCTGCTTTTTGTTCTGCTTCTGCGCCTAATGCAAGATATTTTGATTCATCAATTGCATTCATTCCCATATCAGAATAATAAACTAAATTTCTTAATTGATGGTCCCATTGTTCTTCATTTAATTTTTGCAATTCTACTTTCACATCTGGTTTTTTTTCTTCTCCGGGAAAAAATCTTTCTTTCAGGGGTAGTGGATGTATCTGACCTGTTTCCGGATTTATTATTAGAGTTTCAGATATTTCTCCTTCTTTTGGTTTTATTTTTCCCGGAAGCTGATTTGAAGAATGGAAAGTTACCGGAATATTTCCTTTTGGATTTATTTCGTGCGCTTTTTCAACTGCAGATAACATTTGCAATTCTGAAGATTTTCTGTTTGCCTCGCTGAAACCATCTCTTGTTAATCCTGAAGGCTCGACGAGCGGAGCATGGAAAGTTATTTCTACTCCGGTTAATTTTGCGAGACGATTTAATTCCTTGAATTCTGATTTAGGAATTGCTTCAAATACTTCCGGGAAAACCTGGGTTAGCTCGACGGTTTTTGCTCCCGCAGAAAGATTTTTTGAAACTTCTTTGATAATGTTTGCTGTTCGCGCGTCAGTTGACATTCCAAGTCCTTGTGTAACTCTGTAACCGCTGAAAACATTTCCGTAACTTTTGTTAGGGTCTAAAGAAGAATATCCTCCCTGATAAACATTATCAATAAAATAACCGCTTTTTTCCATAATAAATAGAATTAAAGATGATATTTAAATATTTGGAAAAA